>NZ_JALPKQ010000002.1:0-201019 GCF_051383655.1 Geodermatophilus sp. CPCC 205761 | reverse complement strand
GCCTCGGCGGCGTACCCGCGGCCACGGGCCCACGGCGCGATCCAGTAGCCGATCTCGGGGCCGCACCGCCCGCGCCCGCCGGGCCCCTGCCCGCCCAGTGGGGGCCGAACCGCCGGCGCGGGCCCGCCGTCGCGGCCGCCGCCGCTCCGCCCGCCTTCTGGGAGCGCCGCCGTCTGGGGCGCCTGCTCACCAGGCCGCGGAGGTGAGCGCCTCCACCGCCATCGGCATGGTGAGCAGCTCGCTGCGCGCCATGCTGATGGCGCAGATGCGGCTGAACCTCACCGTGGACGTCACGGTGCTGGCGCCCGACGAGCAGGCCGGGGACCGGCGGGTGAACCTGTTCCTCTACCGGCTGGAGGAGAACGCCTACCTGCGCAACCAGGAGGCGACCGTCTCGCCGAGCGATCCCGGCCGACTCGTCCCGCCGCCGCTGTCGCTCGTCCTCTACTACCTGCTCACGGCGTACGCGCCGAACGACGCGGAGACCGGCAACGCCACGGCGCACCAGATCCTCGGGGAGGCGATGCGGGTCTTCCACGACAACCCCGTCGTCCCCGACGCCCACCTCGACCCGGGCCTCCGCGACGCCCGCGAGGACCTGCAGGTCGTCGGCAAGGCCCTGGACCTCGAGCAGCTCAGCCAGATCTGGAGCACCTTCTCCCGCCCGTTCCGGCCCTCCGTCCAGTACCAGGTCTCCACCGTCCAGCTCGACGCCCGCCGGCACGAGGGGCTGCGCACGCCCGCTCGCGTCCGCCGCGTGGCCGTCCCGGTCGTCCGGACGTACCCGGGACCGCCCGTCGTCGACGCCATGTCCCCGGTCCGTGGCCCGGCCGGCAGCGCCGTCGACTTCGCCGGCGAGCACCTGGCCGGCTGGCGGGTGGGCGTCGTGATGGGCGGACGCGTGGTCCTCCGCGACCACGACCTGACCGGCGACGCCTTCACCGTCCCCGTTCCGCCCGACGTGGCCGCCGGTGTCTACGACCTGCGGGTCGACGTCGCCGGGGTGTTCCGCCGCACCTTCCTCTTCGAGGTGACGTCGTGACGACCGCGGTGCTGCCCGCGACCGGCGTGCGCGGCTACGCCGACGACCTCGAGCACCTCGCGGACGAGCTTCGGCGCCTGGACCTGCGGATCCGCCTCCGGGCGGCCGAGCTCCGTGCCCGGCTGCACCCCGAGTCCCAGCTGGACCGGCCCGTCTACATCTCCGACGAGGAGGTCGACCGGCTGCTGCGGAGCGACGAGGGGCCGGTGGTGCGGGCGCTCGACGGCGGTGCCGGCCCGTCGGCCCCGGCGCAGCGGTCCGCCCTGGCGGAGCTGTCGGCCCGCATCGACGGCCGGGTGCGGCGCAGCACCGCGGACGGCGTCCCCCTGCGCCTGCCGCGGTTGCGGCGGGCGTTCGCGCTGTCCGACCTGGACGTGCAGACGGTCCTCGTCTGCCTGGCGCCGGAGCTGCGCCGCAAGTACGACCGCCTCTACGCCTACCTCCAGGACGACATCACCCGCCAGCGCCCCAGCGTCGACCTGGTCCTGGAACTGCTGTGCCCGGACGAGGCCGAGCGGTGGCGGGCCCGGGCGCGCTTCGCCGAGGGCGCACCGCTGCGGCGCAGCGGTCTGCTCGAGGTCGTGGCGGATCCGGCCAGCCCGTCCGGATCGAGCGGCCTCGCGCGCTTCCTCCGGCTGGACCCGCGCATCCTCGGCTTCCTGCTCGGCGACGACGCACTCGACGCCCGCCTCGACGGGCGGGCCCGGCTGTACCCGCCCGCGTCGGACCAGGACGCACCCGATGTGCTCCCCGACGTCCTCACCCGCCTGCAGGCGATGGTCGAGGCGCGGCTGCGCGACCCAGGTGGACGACCGGCCGTCGTCCACCTGCACGGCCCGGCCGGTGCCGGCAAGCAGACGCTCGCGCGGTACGTGTGCGGGCGGCTCGGCGTCGGACTCCTCGCCGTCGACGTCGACGCGGTCGTCGCCGAGCCCGCCGACGAGGCCGTGGCGCTGCTCCGGCTGGCCCTGCGCGAGGGGCTGCTGCAGGACGCCGTGGTGTATCTCGGCGGGGTGGACGCGCTCCAGGAGGCATCGGGTCGCCCGGTGGTGCGGGCCCTCGCCGACACGCTGGCCGAGTGCCGCCGGATGGTGATCTCCGCCGGCCGCACCCCCTGGTACGACGCGGCGGACGATCCGGGCCTGGTCAGCCCGGTCGAGGTGCCGGAGACGCCGGCGCCGGTGCGGGCAGCGGTGTGGCGGCGCGAGCTGGCGGGCCGGACCCCGAGGGCGCGGGACTGGGCCGGTGACCTCGCGACCCGGTACCGGCTGACCCCCGGCCGCATCCGCGCGGCGGTCCTCGCCGCGGCCGAGGAGGCGACCATCCGCGGGGAGGGTCCGGCCCTGACGCTGGAGGACCTGACCCGGGCCTGCCGCCGGCAGTCCAGCCACCGGGTGGCCGAGCTGGCGAGCACCGTCGAGCCCTGCTACGGCTGGGACGACCTGGTCCTGCCGGACGACCGGACGACGCTGTTGCGGGAGATCTGCGACCAGGTGCGCCACCACCAGCGCGTCTACGAGGACTGGGGCTTCCGGCGCCGGCTCGGGCACGGCACGAGCCTCAGCGTCCTGTTCAGCGGGCCGCCGGGCACGGGGAAGACGATGGCGGCGCAGGTGCTGGCCGGCGATCTCGGACTCGACCTCTACCGGATCGACCTGTCGCGCGTGGTGAGCAAGTACATCGGGGAGACGGAGAAGAACCTCGCCCGCGTCTTCGCCGAGGCCGAGACCAGCAACGCCATCCTGTTCTTCGACGAGGCCGACGCCCTCTTCGGCAAGCGGACCGAGGTCGCCGACGCGCACGACCGCTATGCCAACATCGAGACCAGCTACCTGCTGCAGCGCATGGAGGACTACGCCGGGGTGGTCGTCCTCGCGACGAACCTGCGGCAGAACCTCGACGACGCGTTCGCGCGCCGGATCCGCTTCCTGGTCGACTTCCCGTTCCCGGACGAGCGGTCCCGGCAGCTGATGTGGCGCAAGCACCTGCCGCCCGACGCGCCGGTGGCCCCGGACGTCGACTGGGAGCTCCTGGCGCGGTCGTTCCCCGTCACCGGCGGCAGCATCAAGAACATCGTGCTCAACGCCGCCTTCCTGGCGGCGGCCGACGGCGGGCCCATCCGGCCGCAGCACCTGCTGCAGGGCACCCGGCGGGAGTTCGACAAGGTCGGCAAGGTCTGGAGCGATCCCCGATGACCGATGGCTTCCCCAACAAGCCGCGCATCCTCCGCGGTGCGTTCGTCGAGTTCGGGCTGACGATCCCGCCGCTCGTGGTGGTGTTCCAGTTCAACCCCCTGCAGCTGACCCGCAGCCGCAGCCTGACGTTCGCCGCCCCGGCGGCGGAGACGGGCGGGTCGGCGGCGCCGCTGCGCACCATCCGCCAGTTCCACGGGACGTTCAGCGACCTGACGGAGCTGCAGAAGCAGCAGATGGTCACCGTGCAGGAGCAGAGCATCGGGTTCGACCTGCGGCTCGACGCGACCGACCGGCTGGACGAGGAGGACGCGATCACCGAGAACTTCGGCATCGGGCCGCAGATCGCCACGCTGGAGCTGATGGTGCACCCGAAGTCGGAGAGCCTGGTCGGCGGCGCGCTGGCCAAGCTCCTGGGCCGGCCCGACGGGTTCAGCTTCACCCGCAGCGCCAACCCGCCCCTGATCCTGTTCGTCTTCGGTCGCAAGCGGGTGCTCCCGGTCAACATCAACAGCATGACGATCACCGAGACCGAGTTCAGCTCGGACCTGAACCCGGTCCGGGCGACGGTGGGGGTCAACCTGACCGTGATCGAGGGCAAGAGCGTCCCCTACCTGTACTCCAAGGCCATGACCGAGGCGATGTCGGCGCTCAACCTGGCCGGCATCGCCGACGTCGCGAACGTCGTCATCCCGGGGTGAGGCCGGTGTTCAGCGCGAGCTCGCGGTACCGGGGCGTGCCGACCGTGGCGGTCCCCGACCGGCAGGGGCGGATCGTCCGCGCCACGCAGGCCCGCCCGCTGCCCGAGGTGACGGGGACCTTCCGCCACGTCGTCGCCGCGGG
This sequence comes from Geodermatophilus sp. CPCC 205761, assembly GCF_051383655.1. Lineage (NCBI taxonomy): Bacteria > Bacillati > Actinomycetota > Actinomycetes > Geodermatophilales > Geodermatophilaceae > Geodermatophilus > Geodermatophilus sp. CPCC 205761. The sequence continues at coordinate 196,942 of NZ_JALPKQ010000002.1, read as the reverse complement.
GGACCGGCTCGACCAGCTCGCCACCACCTACTACGGCCGGTCCCGGGACTGGTGGCACATCTGCGACGCCAACCCCGACTCGCTCTCCCCGCTCGGGCTCCTCTCCGACGACCCGGTGGTGACCACGGAGTTCCCGCTCGGCGACGGCGACCCGCCGTGGGCCCGCCTGATCGCCGCGGTCCAGGAGCTGTCGGGCGTCGAGCACGTCCGCGTCGTCGACGACGCGGCCGGCCCGGCGCGGCCCCCGTGGTCGTTGCGGGTCACGCACAACCGCGTCACCGTCGCCGCGGAGGAGATCGCCGCCGCCCTCCGGTCGGTCCCGGTCGGCATGGGCGAGTGGGTGGTGCTGGACCGGCTCGGCCGGGAGATCGTCGTCCCGCCCCCGGTGACCGGGGGGTGACCGCCGTGGCGCACGAGAACCTCCGGGTGCAGGTCGGCGGGGCCGAGGTGGAGCAGCTGTACGAGGACCTCCTCCTCGCGGAGGTCGACCTCGACGACGAGCTGGCGGGCACGTGCCGGCTCAGCGTCGCCCTCCTGCTGCGTCCGGACGGCCGGTGGGACTACCTCGACGACGAGCGGTTCGCCCCCTGGCAGCCGATCACCGTGGCCGCCGGGGTGGCGGAGGAGACCCAGGAGCTCTTCAGCGGCTACATCACCCACCTGCGCCCCGAGTTCGGCGAGGGGCTCGACCGGTGCCGCCTGGAGATCCTCGCGATGGACGCCAGCGTCCTCATGGACCGGGACGACGTGCTCAAGGACTGGCCGAACAAGAAGGACAGCGACATCGCGCGGGAGACGTTCCAGGCCCACGACCTCGAGCCGGACGTCACCGACACCGAGGTGGTCCACGACGAGGAGGTCTCGACGATCATCCAGCGGGAGACCGACATGCAGTTCCTGCAGCGCCTCGCCGTGCGCAACGGGTTCGAGTGCTACGTCGACGGCACGCGCGGGTACTTCGGCCCCCCGGCGGCGTCCGAGGGCGACCAGCCGGTCCTCGCGGTCGCGTTCGGCGACGAGACCAACGTGACCCGGTTCGCCCTGGAGGTCGACGCGCTCACGCCGTCGGCGGTCGCGATGTCCCAGGTGGACCGGCTGAGCGGGGAGGTCCTCGACGCCCGCGCCGAGTCGGGCCTGCAGCCGCCCCTCGGGGCCCGGCCCCTGGCCGCGTACCTGTCGTCGGGGATGTCCCCGGGTGTGGTCCAGGTGGGACGGGCGGTGACCACCGGCACGGCGGAGATGGCGGTCCTGTGCCAGGCGCTGTACGACCGGGCGGAGCACTTCGTGACCGGTGAGGGTGAGCTCGACTCGCACCGCTACGGAGCGGTGCTGCGACCGCGCTCCACGGTGGTGGTCAAGGGGGTCGGGCGGACCCACAGCGGCAGCTACCTGGTCACCCGGGTCCGGCACGCCTTCACCGCCGAGGGCTACACGCAGACCTTCGGCGTCAAGCGCAACGCCCTGGAACCCACCGGCGCCGAGGACTTCGCCGGTGCGGGCGACGGTCTGCTGGGAGCGCTGGCGTGATCGGCGCCGGGGCCGCTCTGGAGCGGGTCGTCGCCGACCTGGTGGAGCGGGTCGAGCGGCGGTTCTACGGCAAGTACCGGGGCTTCGTCGTCGACAACGAGGACCCGGCCCGGCTCGGCCGGCTCCGCGTCCGGGTGCCCAGCCTGCTCGGCAACGACGTGGTGACGGGGTGGGCGGCCCCCTGCCTGCCCTACGGCGGGGCCGCCGGCGAGGGCTTCCTGTTCCTGCCCGCACGCGAGGCCGGCGTGTGGGTGGAGTTCGAGGAGGGCGACCTGGAGTTCCCCGTCTGGGTGGGGACGTTCTGGAGCCGGCCCGGGGACAGCAGCCAGCTGCCCCGGCCGACCGCACCGGACGGCGAGGAGGCCGGGGAGGTGCAGGACCCCCCGACCCGCAAGATCCTCACGACGGCCTGCGGGCACACCCTCCAGTTCGAGGACGCCGACGGGGAGGAGTCGGTGCTCCTGCACGACGGCGTCAACGGGCACCTCGTCGTCCTCGACGGCGACGGGCTGAGCATCGTCGACGGCGTCAACGGCCACGAGATCCGGCTGTCCTCCAGCGGGGTGCGGATCACCGACGGGGTCTCCGAGGGCAACACCGTCGAGCTGGCCGCCGGCGGCATCACCCTGGCCGACAAGAACCAGAACAAGATCGTCATGGGCGCCGGCGGCATCCAGCTCGGGGACGGCGCCGCGCAGGCGCTCGTGCTCGGCACCCAGCTGGCCACCCAGGTCGGCACCTTCCTGACCGCGCTGAACGCGCACACGCACGTGGGGAACCTCGGCGCCCCGACGTCGCCGCCGGCCACCCCGATGCAGCTGTCGGTTCCGCTGTCGGCCAAGCACAAGGTCCAGTAGGGGGGCGCGGTGGCACTGACGGTCGGCACCCAGGACGCGGACCGCGGCCTGAGCAAGGCGGTCTACGACCAGCTGGACGCCCTGCTCTCACCGCCGCTGCAGCAGGCGGTCGAGGCCGCGTCCGGCCCCGCGAAGGAGGCCGCCCAGCAGGCCCTGGAGGGCGCTCGGTCGGGGTGGCGGAAGCTCGCCTTCGCGATCGCCACCGGCGTGGTCACCCACCTGCTGGACAACCTCGAGGTCACCGGCGTCCGGACCGGGGGCAACGTCGTCGCCCAGGTCTCCGGGCAGGTGGCCGTGCAGAACGGGGTCGTCCTCGCGCAGGTCAACGGCGGCACCGGCCTGGTGCGCTGACGGGGAGGCGGAGATGACGACTCGTGCGCCCGGCGGTCCCGGGTTCCCGTTCGCGGTGACCCCGGCGGGCGGCATCGCCACCCACGCCGACGGGGACGCCGAGTTGCGGGGGCGGATCCTCCAGGTGCTGTTCACCGCCCCCGGAGAGCGGGTGAACCTGCCCGAGTTCGGCTGCGGCCTGCTCAACCTCGTCTTCGACGCGAGCAACCCGGTGCTGGCGGCCGCGATCGAGTTCACCGTCGGCCAGGCCCTCACCCGCTGGCTCGGCGACGAGCTCGTCGTCACCGGCGTCGACGTGGAGGCACACGAGGAGGTGCTGACGGTCGAGGTGGCCTACCAGCGCCGGCTCGACCTGGCCCGCCGCTCGATCCGCTTCCAGGCGTCGTGAGGAGGCCGGCATGACCGCACCCGTACCGGACGGCCGGCCGGTGATCGACTACCTGGCCCGCGACCACGACAGCCTGCTCCAGGCGATGCGCGACCTGATCCCGCAGGTGCTGCCCGAGTGGCGCGACCACACCAACGAGGCCGACGTCGGCAGCGTCCTCCTCGAGCTGTTCGCGCACATGGGGGACATCCTCAGCTACTACCAGGACCGGGTCGCCGACGAGAGCTTCCTGGGGACGGCCCGCACCCGGCGCAGCGTCATCCACCACCTCCGGCTGATCGGCTACCAGCTGGCCACCGCCGCTCCGGCCGCCACGCAGCTGCGCGTGTCGGTCCGGGCCTCGGTCACCGACACGGTCACCCTGCGCCGGGGCGCCGCGTTCGCCACCCGCAGCCTCCGCGACCGCCCCAGCGTGCGCTTCGAGTACACCGGGGACACCGCCCTGACCATCGACTTCTCGAGGGTGACCGCGGTCGACGGCCGCAAGGTCGTGTCGTTCGACGTGGAGGAGGGCCGCCTGTTCGAGGACGAGCTGCTCGGGCAGGCCACCCGCGCCCCCGACCAGCGCTTCCCGGTGGCCCACCCCGGGATCATCCGGCGCCCGCCCGGTGCGCAGCAGCAGGCCAGCCGCGACATCCGGCTCACGACGCGGCTCGGCGAGGAGGTCGAGGACTGGGAGCTGCGCGACACGCTCACGTTCAGCAACGGCCGGTCGCGCCACTTCGCACTCGAGATCGACGAGGACGACCAGGGGACCGTCGTCTTCGGGGACGGGGTCTTCGGGGCCGTGCCCCCCGCCGGTGCCGACATCCGGATCACCTACCGGACGGGCGGCGGGCGGCTCGGCAACGTGCCCGCCGACGCGATCCGGACGATCGCCGACGCCCCCGCCCTGGCCCGGCTCGGGGCCACGGTGACCAACCCGGCCGCCGCGACCGGCGGCGCCGAGCGGGAGTCGATCGAGCACGCCGTCGAGCACGCCCCCGCGGTGTTCCGCGCGCAGGAGCGGGCTGTCACGGCCGCCGACTACGAGGCGCTCGCGCTCAGCTTCGAGGGCGTCGGCAAGGTCAAGGCGCTCCCGGTGGGGTGGAACCGGGTGCAGCTGCTGGTCGCCCCGGCGGGCGGCGGAACGGTGAGCGACGTGCTGCGGGTCGGGCTCACCGGCTACCTGGAGGACAAGCGCATGCTCGGCCACGTCGTCGAGGTCGAGGACGCCGACCCGGTCCCCATCCTGGTCACGGCGGAGATCGGCGTGGAGAGCTACTACGTGCAGAGCGAGGTCGTCCCGGCCGTGGAAGCGGCCGCGGCCCGGCTCCTCGCGTTCGCGGACGTGCGCTTCGGGGAGCCCGTCTACCTCAGCGCGTTCTACGAGCGCATCCAGGACGTCCCCGGCGTCCGGTTCGTCAACATCACCGAGTTCCGCCGGGCCGACGTGCCGGACCCGCTGCTGGAACCCTCCGGGCGGATCCTGCTGGAGCCGACCGAGCTGCCGACGGTGCCCGACGTCGGGGAGTACTCCGCCGGTCTGAAGGTGGTCGTCGTCGGGGGCGGTGGCTGACCGTGCGGATCGACCGGCTCCGGGCGGTGCCGCACCCGCTGGGGCACCGCATCGACGTCGGCTGGCGGGTCGTGGACGCGGCGGGGGCCACCGGCGTCCGCGTGGTCCGGCGGGAGGGCACGCACCCGGTCGACCCGGGGGACGGCGAGGAGGTCCCCGGGGATCTCACCTCGGCCCACGACGAGGGCCTGCGGGCCGAGACGACGTACTACTACTCACTGTTCCCCTTCACCGGCGAGCCACCGCAGTTCGCCGACGACCCGCCGTACCGGATCAGCGCCACGGCGACGGCCTCCTACGACTTCGCCGGGCGCATGTACGACCTGCTGCCGGCCGTGTACCGGCGGTACGACACCGTGACCCAGGCCGGCACCGCTCCCGTGCCGGGCGGGCGCGGCCAGGGCGTCCTCCGCCGCTTCCTCGAGCTCCCGGGCTCGCAGCTGGACCAGCTCTACAGCCTGGCCCGGGTGGCGCTGGCGCTGCACGACGTCGACCGGGTGGACGGCCGGCTGCTGCCGCTGCTGGCCCGGTGGATCGGCTGGCGCACCGACCACGGGCTGCCGGTGCGCGCCCAGCGGAACGAGGTGCGCTTCGCCCCGCACCTCTACCGCCTCACCGGCGCGGTCGGCCCTGTGACCGCCGCCGTCCGGCGCGTGACGGGGCACTCGGCGCAGGTGAAGGAGTACCTGCACAACGTGGCGCTGACCAACCAGCCCGAGCGGCTCAACCTGTGGGCGGCGGCGCGCGATGCCCGGGAGTGGACCTCCGGAGCGGTCGTGTCGGTGGACTTCGCCCACGACGGCCGGGTCGCGCACGTGCGCGACGACGACGGCGCGGACCTGTTCGTGTTCCACACCCTCCGCCGGAGGGGGTGGGAGATCCGGGCCAAGCGCCGGGTGGGGGAGGAGTGGGAGCCCAGCACCGCGCTGGTCGACCGGCCCGAGATCGACCGGGACCCGGCCGTGGCCCGGCAGGGCCCACGGCTCTGGCTGTTCTGGAACGGCGTGAACGCACGGACCGGCCGGTGGGAGCTGCTCGCGCGCACCCGGGAGCGGGGGACCTGGTCGGATCCCACGGTCGTCGGCGCGTCGGACGCCGACCGCCGGACCCCCGTCGCGGTCGTCGACTCGACGGGTGGGCTCTGGCTGTTCTGGCGGGAGTGGGCCGGCTCGTCCTGGCAGGTGCGGTACGACCGGCACGACGGGAACCGGTGGCAGCTGGCGGACCCGGCGGTCCTGCGGGACGGCGACGGCCGGGCCGTCGTCGCAGACGACGACCTGGTGGCGGTGGCGGCCGCGGAGGGAGACGCCGGGCCTCCGCTGTGGCTGTTCTGGGCCACCCGGATCCCGGGTCCGGACGGAGCCCGCCGGTGGGCCGTCCGCTGGCGGACCAAGGAGGGGCTGGACCCGGCGACCGACGACTGGTCGCCGGTGCAGACGCTGCCGGGGGACGACGCCGGAGCCCACGACCGCGAGCCCGCACCCCTGCTGCGCACGTCCGGGGACCTGGAGCTGTTCTGGGCGACGACGAGGACCGGGAACTGGTCGATCGCCACCGCGGTCCTCGACGCCCCGGGCGGCACCTGGGGGCCGGTCGACCGGGTCGGCAGCGGCCCGTTCTCGAACCGCGCGCCGCTCGCCGTCGTGCTCGAGGGCGACCGCACGCTGCTGCTGTACCGGTCCAACGAGAGCCTGTCCCACCTCGAGGGCCGGACGGTGCTGGACGCGCGGTACGCGGGGACGACGACGGTCCGGTCCACCGACGCCGGCAAGATCGCGCTGCGCGGCGGTCCGGAGGACTTCCAGACCTACACGTACGACACGCGGGACCCCGGGCCGCCGGGTCACGGCCTGGTGACCCGGCACACGGTCGGCGTCTTCCTCGGCGCGGCCACGGCGCCCCCGGCACGTGACCGGTCCACCGAGCTCGCCGTCGCCCGGCTGGAGCGCGTCCTCCCCGAGGTCCTCCCGGTCACCGTCCGCGCGATCGTCCGGCCGCCCCCAGCCGAACCCTGAGGAGCACCATGAGCGACTTCTCCCGGCCTCCCCTGGACCTGCTGCGCGACAGCCGCGAGCGGGGCTACGCCGGCCTGCACGTCCAGCAGGGCGTGCCGATCCTCGACCGCGACCTCAACCTCCTGCAGGACCTCGTCGTGGCCGCGGTGCGCGACCTCGCCGCCCGCTACATCGGGAACGGTGTGTCCGCGGGGTCCGAGGCGTTTCTCATCGAGCCGGTGCAGGAGCCGCAGGACTTCCGCGTCGCGGCGGGGCCCGACGACGGCCCGGGCTGGTGCCTGGTGGACGGGATCGAGGTGCCCATCCGGGGACCGGTGCGCTACTCGGAGCAGCGCGACGCGGCCGGCCGGCCGCTGCCGGAGCTGACCACACCGGGCCCACCCGACGCCGATCCGCGGGTGGACGTCGTCTACCTCGACGCCTGGGTCGACGAGGTCGAGGGGACGCCCGACCTGGACAACAGCGCCGACGTCGGGATGCCCACCTCGACGCGCCTGGTGGTGCGGTCTCTGGTGCGGGTCGCCGAGGGGGGTGAGCCTCCGGCCGACGCGGGGGGACACGTGTTCTACCGGCTGGCGCGTCTGCAGCGGCCGCACGGCCGGAACGTGGTCGACGCGGCCATGATCGAGGACCTCCGGCAGCGCCGGCTCACCCTGGCCGACCTCGAGCGCCGGCTGACCGTCGTCGAGCGGGTGCTGCTGGTGCCCCGGTTCGTGCCGCCTCCGGGACAGCTGCTCCCCACCACGACGCCGACGCATGCGAACGACGCCGTGCGGCTGAAGGGCACCAACTTCAAGGTCGGGAAGCTGGAGGTGCTCATCGGTGGCGTCCTGGCGAAACAGCTGTCGGACCCGGGGGAGGACGAGGCGGTGGCCGAGGTGCCCTTCGGGCTGACCCCCGAGGGCCGGGAGACGCTGGTCAAGGTGACCGTCCGCAACGAGGGCGGGGGAACCACCAGCGACGAGGACCTGAAGATCACGCCGAAGCTCGCCCTCGTCCCGGACAGGGACGAGCAGTTCACCCCCGAGAGCGGCCCTCCGGGAACCGACGTGACGATCAGCGGTTACGACTTCAGCATCGGCCAGCTCACGGTGACCTTCGCGACGACCCGCGCCACCGTGGTCGGGACGCCGACGAACACCACGGTGGTGGCCCGGGTGCCCGACGGGCTTGCCCCGGGCAGGAGGCGCATCACGCTGTCCATCGCCGGGCAGCAGAACGTCAGCACGGCGAAGGAGTTCGAGGTCGCCGCCTTCCCCGTGCCGAGGTTCGACGCCGGGCCGTTCTCGGTGCCGGCCGGGAGCGCCGGGACGCAGGTGACGCTGAGGGGGGTGAACTTCGACGTGCTGCCGGTGAAGGTGTTCTTCGCCGATGCCCGTGCCGACATCGTCGGGACCCCGACCAACACCCGGATCGTCACGAAGGTGCCGCCCGACCTGGTCCCGACCGGCGCCCAGGACCGGCAGGTGCAGGTCTCCGTGAACACCCCCGGCGGCACCGCCGTCAGCGCCACGCTCTTCACCGTCCGGCGCTGACCCCTCCCGAGGGATCTCCCCGAAGCGGGGCCGCGCGCCCGCTGCCGAGCATGGTGGGCGGCCGAGCCGTCCGGTGACACCACGACCGGGGTGCGGCCCGCCCGAGCAGCGCGCGACCCGGGGGAGCGGTCGTGGACCCTCAGCCGATCAGCTGGACCGAGTACGGAGTGCCCACGGCGCCCGGGACGTGGCGGCCCGAGGAGGCGCGCTGCAGGGAGAGCGGCACCGACCAGGTCGGCCAACTGCGACCGCTGGAGCGGGCGCACCTCGGCGCCCTGCACGGCCACGGCGTCGCCTCTGGGCTGGCGGTCCGCGCGACCGCGGGAGAGACCGCCGTGCGGGTGGCTCCGGGCGTGGCCGTCGACCCCGCCGGCCGGCACGTCGTGCTCGCCGCCGGCGGCTGGGCGGAGCTCGCCGTCAACCTCGTGCTGGGCTCCCAGCTGACCGCGGTGACCCAGGAGGGTGTCGAGGTGCCGACGGCCGGCCGGTCGGGTACGTGCCGGGTCGTCGTCCGGTGGCGGGAGACGTTCGACCAGGCGCTGCGCAACCAGACGGGGCGTTTCCTCACCCACCAGACCCCCTGGCTGCGGGTCGTGGCCGCAGCGGAGGGCGACGACGTGGTGCTGGCCACCGTCGTGCTCACCGCGGACGGCCGGGTCACCCCGGGCGGGGTGAGCGCCGAGGGGCGGGCCGGCCCGGCCCCTGCCGCGGCGTCGCTGCAGCTGCGGGCCGCCACGACGCAGCCGGGTGGCCAGGACGGCGGGGTGCAGGTCGCCGAGCGGACCGCCGGCGAGGTGCGCGCGCGGCCCGGCGGAGGCGTGGAGATCCGTGCCGCCGCAACGGGTACCCCGTCGCTGACCGTCTCGGCCACGGGCAACGTGGGCATCGGCACCGCCACCCCGGCCCAGCCCCTCCAGGTGGCCGGTGCGGCCGACGTCACCGGTCCGCTCACCGCCGGGGGAGCGCTGCGGGTGGCCGGGGCGGCCACGCTGGACCAGGCGCTGACCGTGGCCGGCCTGCTCACCGCCGCCGGTCCGCTGCGGGTGACCGGCGCCGCCGACGTCTCCGGCCCGCTGACCGTCACCGGCCCGCTCACCGCCACCGGTCCGCTGCGGGTGACCGGCGCCGCCGACGTCTCCGGCCCGCTGACCGTCACCGGCCTGCTCACCACCGCCGGTCCGCTGCGGGTGACCGGCGCCGCCGACGTCTCCGGCCCGCTGACCGTCACCGGCGCGCTGACCGCGCGGGGGACGTTCCGGGTTGCCGGGGCGGTGACCCTCGAGCAGGAGCTCACCGTCGCCGCCGCCATCCGCCTGACCGCGGCCGGCGCGGCGCCGGGCCCGGTCCGCCTCCAGAGCGACGGCGTCCGCCGCCTGACCGTGCACGCCGACGAGCTCGGCGTCGTGCAGGAGGGCGCGGAGCGGATGACGGTCACCGGCGGGCGGCTGGGCCTCGGCGGTGCTCCCCGGGCGGCGCTGGACAGCCGCGCCGGCGGCCTGGCGAACGGGGTCACCCTCGGCACCGGCGGGGTCGCGACCGGAGGCGACCCGAGGAGCGTGGCCTACCCGTGGAGCTACGAGACCGTCGGGGTCACCGAGCCGATCTTCAACCTGCGCCTGCAGTCGCCCGGCCGGATCTTCCTGCACACCTACGACGCGGTGGGCAACACCCACTGGCCGCGACTGGCCGTCGGCGGCTCCGGGGGCTTCGCGGAGGTGGTCGTCGGCTCCACGGCGAACGGCCGGCTGTGGGTCCGGCACATCGACGGCAAGCACCACCTGCAGGACAGCGAGGACGACCTGTACCTCAACTGGGGGACCGGGCGCGCCGTGCACGTGGGTGGCGGTGCCCGCGCGGACCTGCTCGTCCACGGCGCGGTCCGGAGCGACGCCGATCTCACGGTGGGCGGCGGCCTGACGGTCGCCGGCGAGGTGTTCCTGGGCTACGCGCGCACGTCGCTGCGCGGTTTCGACGGCGGCGGCCGCAGCGGCTACCACTGGATCAGGACCGAGGGGGACGAGGACGACCTGTGGATGGCCTTCGCCTACCCGTTCCCCAACTCCACCATCCCGAAGCGGATCGAGGGTGCGGTCCCGTTCTACGGCCGGTTCGTCAACCACTCGGACGCCCGCGCGAAGACCGACGTCGCGCCCATCGGCGAGGCGCTGGCGAGGCTGGCGGGCATCCGCGGTGTCGCGTTCCGCTGGGCCGACAGCGCCCGCACGCTCGGCGGGACACCGGGGGAGCCGGCGATGGGGGTGGTCGCCCAGGAGGTGGCGGCCGTCTTCCCCGAGCTGGTGACCGGCACCGAGGACGACGAGTACATGGCGGTGGACTACGCGGGCCTCACCGGGGTCCTCGTCGAGGCCGTCAAGGAGCTGACCCGCCGCACCGAGGACCTCGCCACCCGGCTGGCCGCCCTGGAGCACGGCGGCTCGCCCGGGTAGCGCCCGGAGCAGGGACCTCCCGGAAGCGACGTACCCGGTCGGCGCCCGAGCATCCGGGGTGCCGGACCCGGATCGCGACGTCGGAGGCAACCGTGGAACCTCGTCCGATCAGTCACACCGAGTACGGCGTCGGAACGACCCCCGGTGTCCCGCGGCCCGGCTCCACGAGCCACGAGGAGAGCGGCATCGACCTCGAGTCCTACCTGCGCCCGCTGGAGCAGGCGCACGCCGGCGCGCTGCACGGGCGCGGGGTCGCCGTGGGGCTGGCCGTCCGCGCGGTCCCCGGGGAGTCCGTCGTCCGCGTGACGACCGGGGTCGCCGTGGACGGCTCCGGCCGGCACGTGGTGCTCGCGCCCGGCGGCGCGGCGGAGGTGGCCGACGACCCCACCCTGGGCAGCGTCCTCGTCCCGGTCGACGGCTCGGGGGTGGAGCTGCCGACCGCGGGCCGGTCGGGGGCCTGCCGGGTGACGGTGCGCTGGCGGGAGACGTTCGACCAGGACCTGCGCGACCAGACCGGGGCGTTCCTGACCCGGCACACCCCCTGGCTCCGGCTGGAGCCGACCGCCGGCGGAGCGCCCGGACCGGAGGCGGTCGCGCTCGGCACGGTGACCCTGGACGGCACCGGCCGGATCGTCGCCGGAGGTGCCGACGCCGGTGAGCGGGGGAGCGTCGAGGCGGCGGCAGCCGTGGTCCGCGTGCGTGGCAGCGCGGTGCGCCCGTCGGCGGACGGGCTGGCGCTGGAGGTGGGCGAGGTCGCCCGCGCGGAGCTGCGCGGACGACCCGGCGGTGGCCTCGACCTCCGCGTCGGCGACCCGGCCGGGGACCCCCCGGCGCTGGCGGTCTCCTCGTCGGGGCACGTCGGCATCGGCACCTCCACCCCGAGCCGGTCGCTGGACGTGGCCGGTGGCGCCGCCGTGTCCGGCTCCCTGTCGGTCGGTGGCCGGCTGCGCGCCTCGGACGGTGTGACGCTGGCCGGCGGTCCCGGCGACGACGCGGCCGGCTTCCACCTGACGGTCGGAGCGGTCGGCGAGACCCCGGTGCTGCGCCTGCACGGTGGCGCCGACGACACCGGTCCGGTCCTGCTCAGCGTCACGTCCGCCGGCGCCCTCACCATCGGCACCGCGACCGGGCGGGTCTCGGTGCAGGACGACCTGTCGGTCCGCGGCGCCCTGTTCGTGACCAACTCGAGCGGCGGGACCGTCACGATCAGCGGCCGGACGTGGGACAACGAGGCCGACTTCTCCCCGAGCAACCTCAAGGTCGTGATGGCGAACCGCTTCCTGATCCCGAACCGGGACCGGCCCTTCCAGTTCCTCGTCGGCTACGGCCGGGAGCGGTTCATCCTGGGCGAGGGAGGGCTGGCGCACCGCTTCGTCCGGGTCTTCAGCGTCGACGACAAGGGCAACGCCTTCTTCGCCGGGAGCAAGGGCGGCTACGTGGTGGACTACTTCGTCAACGCCGTGGGCGGACCGCTGGAGCGGGGCGACGTCGTGGTGCTGCGCCGCAGCCCCCCGGTGGCGTCCTACGGCACGTCCGGAGCCATCCCGATCCCCGAGGTGGACCTCACCGACGAGGCCCACGACGGCCGGGTCTGCGGCATCGTCGCCGACGCGGTGCCCGCCGGCGGCCTGCCCGGGACCGACCCCGCCGACGACGACGGCGAGGCGTCCGCCCCCGGCCACCCCCTGGCCCGGTACGCCGGGGAGCAGGACGCCACCGACGCAACGGTCGCCGACCGGCGGATGGGCCGCATGGTGACGCTGGGCTGCTGGAACCACTGCAAGGTGGACGCCGACATCGCCCCGGTGGAGGTCGGCGACCTGCTCACCACCAGCCCGACCAGTGGCCACGCGCAGAAGGTGACCGACCGGAGCCGCGCGCCCGGGACGGTCCTGGGCAAGGCGCTGGCCCCGCTGCCGGGCGGCCGCGGCACGATCCCGGTCCTCGTGGCCCTGCAGTGACGTGACGCTGCAGTACAGCCGCGCCGGTCAGCCGGCCGGGGCCGCGTCCTCACCGGCGGGGTCGAGCAGTTCCTGCAGCACCTGCACCGCGCCGCTGATGCGCAGCAGCGTCTGCTGCAGCTGCGTCTGCTCGCGTTCCAGCTCGCGCAGCCGGGTCTCCCCGAGCTGGAGCTCGTGCCGCAGCACGGTCAGCCGGTCCCGGCTGCGCTCCGCCAGGTCACCGGGCGTGGTTCCGGTCTCCGCCACCGTCGATCTCCTCCACCTCGGGCACCGGAACGGCCGGGAGCGGCCGGGCCGGCGCAGAGGACCCACCGTGTCCGCCCGGCCCGGATCGCGCTTCCGGGAACTCCCCACGCGGTCGGGACGGCGCACTCCGGAGGGGTGACCGGGGCCGCGCGGCGGGGCTACCGTCGCGCCGTGTCCCGGACGGTGCACGTCGTCGAGCGACAGCGGGCGGGCCCTCGCCGGGCCGCCGCCCGGAGGGACGTGCCGCTGCGCAGCCCGGTGGCGGCCCCCGTGCTGCAGCGGCAGCTCGGCAACCAGGCCGTGGCCCGGCTGCGCGTGCAACGGGCGTGCTGCGGCAGCTGCTCGTCGGGCGGCCCCTGCGAGGGGGAGCCGGAGCAGCGCACGGCGCCGTCGGTGGTCCCCGGCGTGGTCCAGCGCTACTACACCGAGGACTGCGAGGGGTACAGCGTCGACCAACGCCGCAACGGGGTGAGCGAGGCGACCTCCATGGCGCGGCGGGCCGTCGACGCCCTCACCGCCTACACCGCCGCCCACCCGGGCGGCACCCAGGACCCGAGGACGGCGCAGCTCCTGCGGGACTGCTTCGCCAGCGACTCGCTGTGGACCGCCATGCGGGCGCGCGCCGGGTTCGCGCGGATCAAGGCCTACCTCGACGCCGACGACTTCACGATCGAGTGCGAGGACGACTGCGACACCGCCAACGCCTACGTCTACGGCGTCTGGACCGACATCCACATGTGCATGAACGTCATCAAGAACGAGTCGGCGCGGCGGTTCGGGGAGATCCTGCTCCACGAGGTGTCCCACGATGCGCACGGCACCGACGACGAGCAGTACTTCTACCCGCCGGCGGGGAGCCGGACGACGCTCTCGGTGGGCGACGCCCTGGACAACGCCGACTCCTACGAGGCCTTCGCCGCCCAGATCTGAGCCGGGACGTCACACCTCGCTGGTGAGGCGGGATCGTGCGCAGCCGCCACCCCGCGTACCAGGTGGCGCCCACCGTGACGACGACGAGCAGCGGCACCGCGGCGAGGCCGACCGCGGACGTCACACCCAGCTGCGCGGCCGGGGCGCCGATGACCCGTTCGGTGATCGCCAGCGCCCACTGCTGGATGCTCAGCGCCTGGGCACCGGGGACGAACTGGCCCACCAGGGACTCCCAGACCAGCGCGTTCAACAGCCCGACCACGACGGCGTTCCGGGTCAGGACCGCCAGCAGCACGAACAGCGCGCAGTAGGCGACGCCGGCCACGGCCGCTCCGGCGGCGTACCCGACCGCCAGGTAGCCGGCCGATCACGTGCCGGTTCAGCGGCTTGGTGAGCACGTACACGATCGAGCCGTCGTCGATCTCCGGCCCGATCGCTCCGGTCCCGGCGATGAGCCCGAGCAGCGGGACCAGCGTGCCGAGCGCGAACCCGCCGAGCAGGCCGACGACCAGCTCCTCGTCGGGCCCGGCGAGCGCCCGCGCGAGCGCCGCGAGCACGAGGAGCACCGCGGGCAGCAGCGGGAGCAGCAGCGCTCGCCGGCGGCCGAGCAGGCTCCGGGCGGTCAGCCGGGCGACGGTCGCGTTCACCGCGCCACCAGGTAGGCGAAGACGCTCTCGAGCGACTCGTCGGCCGGTGCCACCTCGTACAGCCGGATGCCGTGCCGCCGTGCCAGCCGCGGCAGCGCCCGGACGAACGCCGCGAAGTCCGTGGCCTGGACGTGCAGCGCACCGGAGGAGTCGCCAGCTGCACCGCGGAGACGCTCGGCTCCGCCATGACCGCCGCCGCCAGCCGGCGGTCGTCGTCCGACCGCGAGCCGGGCCGGGGTCAGCGCCGCACGGATCCGGTCGAGGCGGGAGGAGCGGGCCCGGGACGACCACGAGGGCGACGACCAACGCGGAGTCGGGGGGCGACCGGAGATCGGGTGACGTCCCGTCCCGGACGAACACGCACGGTGATCCGCGCAAGTCGGGGGCCCGCGGAGCCGCGACGAGGAGCACCATGACCCCCGTGGGGACCGACCGGACCCACCCGTGACGCGGGAGCAGAGATGAGACGTTTCCCGGCAGGCACCCTCGCGGTGCTCCTCCTGATCGCCGCCTGTGGCGGCCCCGCCGAGGAGGAGGACGCCGCGCCGAGTCCGGTCGCCGGGGCGCCGACGCTGCGGGCGACCGTCGGGACCGAGGAGTCCCCGGACGCCTTCGAGATCGCCCTGGTCGACGAGGACGGCAACCCGGTGACCGAGCTGCCCGCCGGCGAGTACAACATCGAGGTCAGCGACCCCACCGGCATCCACAACTTCCACCTCAGCGGCGGGGACGGGGCCGTCGATGAGCGGACCAGCCCCACGGAGCGGATCGAGACCACCTGGGTGGTGACGTTCGAGCCGGGCGAGTACCGCTACATCTGCGACCCGCACCCGAGCATGAACGGGCAGTTCACCGTCACCTGACCGGCTGCGCCGCGGACGTTCCGGCGGGCCCGGTGTCCTCGGGGTGGGCGCGGACGGCGAGCAGGGCGATGTCGTCGTCGGCCCGGCCGACCGCGATGCGGTCGAGCAGCTGGTCGCAGACCTTGTCCAGCGGGCTGTCGGCCAGCAGCGCGAGCTCACCGGCGAGCCGGGTGAGGCCGTCGTCGATGCCGGTGTGGCCGTGCTCCACCAGGCCGTCGGTGTAGAAGAGCACCGTGTCGCCGGGGTGGAGGACGGCCTCCTGGTTGCTGCGCGGCGCGGGGGAACCGGCGCCGAGCAGGCGCTCGGGCCGGCTGTCCAGCAGCTGCACCGTCCCGTCCGGGCGCAGCAGCGCCGGAGGGAGGTGCCCGGCCGACGACCAGCGCAGCGTGCGGTGTCCGGTGGCGGCCTGCTCGGCCGGCTGCTCGATCCGCGCCACCAGGGCGGTGGCGAGGGTGTCGACGTGCAGGCCGGTGAGGGCGGCGTCGACCCGGGTGAGCACCTGGGCCGGGCTCTCCGGCCGGTCGTAGGCGATGCCGCGCAGGATGCTGCGGATCTGGCCCATCGCCGCGGCGGCGTCGATGTTGTGCCCGACGACGTCGCCGATCACCAGCAGGGTCGCCCCGTCCGGCTGGTGGAACGCGTCGTACCAGTCGCCGCCGACCTGCTGGTAGCTGGCGGCCGGCCGGTAGCGGACGACGATCTCCAGGTGGTCCGGCTGCGGCGGGGCGGTGAGCAGGCTGTGCTGGAGGGTCTCGGCCACCTTCAGCTGCCGGCCGTAGAGGCGGGCGTTGTCGAGCGCGAGCGCGCCACGGCGGGCCACCTCGACCGCGGTGGCGATCTGCAGCTCGGTGTGCGGCGACCGGTCGCCGACGTTGAGCATCGCCAGCACGCCGAAGGTCTCCCCGCGGGCGCGCAGCGGGACGACCGTGCACGAGGCCGTGTCCAGCCGCCGCCAGGCCGCGCGCACCTCGTCGGTGGGCAGGGACGGCGCGACCAGCTCGTCGTCGAGCGTGGTCATCTGCACCGGCTCCCCGGTGAGCAGGGCCTCGATCATCGCGCCGTCGCCCCCGGTGTCGCGCAGCCGCCCGGTCAGGTAGGTCTCCAGATCGGCCCGGCGGGCCGGATCGCGGTGCGCCCACGCCTCCTCGCCGGGGCCGCCGTCGTCGTCGGCCAGCGCGACGAACGCCCAGTCGCAGAGGCGCCGCACCGCCAGCTCGGCCAGCCGGATGGCCGTCTCCCCGGTGTCGAGGGTGGCGATCATGGACTCGGAGACCTCGGCCAGGAAGCGCAGCCGGTCCTGCTCGCCGTCCTCGTCGGCGACTGCGCGCGCACCGGCGCCGGCCGGCTGCGCAGCGGGCTCGTCGACCGGCCGCGTGGACACGTGCAGCAGGTCGCCGACGACCGACGCGGTGGCCTGCAGCCAGCAGCCGGCCGGCGGCAGGTACCCCGTCCAGGTCACCGGCGTGCCCGTGCTGCGGGCGTGCAGCAGGAAGCTGTGGAAGATCGTGCCGCTGAGCTCGGGCACCGCGACCCAGATGTCGCGGCCGACCAGCTCGGCGACCGGCCGGCCGAGCAGCCGCGCACCGGCGGGGTTGACGTAGCCGATCGTCCAGTCGCGGTCGAAGACCGCGACCGGGTCGGGCAGCGCATCCAGCACCGCCGCGAACGTCTCGGGGTCGAGGGGGGAGACCGCGGATCCACTCACCACAACTCCCGCGTCTCGGTGGGCGGCACTCCGGCTGGCCGCACCGGACCCTACGTCAGTCGGGGCGGTCGCACGCGTTTCCTCGCCGGGCGGCCGCATGGGAGACCGCTGCCCGGGTAGATCCTGCGGACCGAGCCGTATCAGAACGGGCCCGCCCGCTCTCAGGTGGGGGACGAGCCGCCGGGCGGTTCGGCGTGTCCAAACAGCGGCGCGACCCGGAACGAGGCAGATGGACGAGGCTCAGTGGGCCCACCGGCCGACACCGGAGGTGGGCGCCGACGTGACGGCGCGGTGGTCCGGGGAGCCGGCCACCGCCGAGGAGGTCTCCGCGTTGCGCCGGCAGCTGCGCGGGGCGCTCCGGGACGGCTCGCTGCCCGCCGGGGAGGACGACGCCGTCGACCTGCTCCTGCTGGTGTTCGAGGAGCTGGTCAGCAACGGCCTGCGGCACGGCAGACCGCCGGTGCGGGTGGCGGTCACCGCCGTCGGCACCGGCTGGCTGCTGGAGGTGTCCGACGCGGCCGTCGACCGGCTCCCGACCCCGGCGATCGGGCGCGACGCGGCCGCCGGCGGCCTCGGCCTGCACCTGGTGGCCCGGTTGTGCGCCGGCCACGGGTGGACGGTGCGGGAGGGCCGCAAGCACGTCTGGTGCCGCGTCTCCCGTACCGCTGCGGCCACCGGCAGCGCGCCCGACCGGTCCCGGCGGTAGCACGGCCGCCCGGGCCGGTGGAGACGGGAACGTGCCCCCGCCGCCGTGACGATCCCGTGACGGGTGACTGCCAGGCTGTCGCGATCGGACCGGCGGCGCCCCGGCGCCGCCCCACCAGTCGCCGCGAGGGGACCTCCCGTGACGGGTACGCACCGCAGGCCGGAGCGGGTCCCGCCGCGCGCCGGGACGTCGGGTCCCGGCAGCACGGCGGCCAGGCCGGCGCGGCCGGCCCGGCGGGGGAGTGCAGCGGAGGGGGACGTCGTCACCCCGACGGACGTCCCCCCGTCGGGGGAGTGCCTCACGCAGCGTCACGAGCGAGGATGGGACCCCGCGATCATGACAGCTCGTGGGCAACGGGTCGTCTGCTGGGGCGGGCCGCACGGACGACCCCGATGGGCGGTGACCTTGGACGGCGACCGCAGTGCCGCACTGCTCGTCCGCGTCTGGCTCGAGGACGGCGCCCAGTCCTTCCGCGGTCGGCTGACGACCATGGACACCTCTCCCGGTCAACGCGGGGCGCAGGAGACCACCGTGGCCCTGGCCTCGTCGCCCGGTGACGTCGTCGATGCGGTGCGTGCCTGGCTGGAGGGGTTCCTCGGCGACGCGCCGGACTCGATTGACAGCGACGAGTGACAGGCCAACGATCCAGACCCGGCGGTATCTGACGTCCTCTCCACCACGCTGACGGGCCGAGGGGGAATGCGCCGTGACCCTCGCTCCACCCACCCGGGTGACCCTCCTGGACGGCTTCGCGCTCCGGCTCGGGGGCGACGCCGAGGCCCCGGTCCGTGACCTGCCGCGAGCGGTCCAGCGGCTGGTCGCCCGCCTGAGCCTGTCGCGGTGTCCCGATCGGAACGCCATCGCCGGTCAGCTCTGGCCGGACGTGCCCGAGGACCACGCGCACGGCAGCCTCCGCTCCGCGCTGTGGCGTCTGAAGCGGGTGGCCCCGGGGATGGTCGAGGTGTCGGGCGGCTCGCTGTCGCTCGCGCAGGGCGTGCGGGTCGACGTCCGGGAGTTGGACACCTGGGCGGCGCGCGTCCTCGACCCCGACGTCGGCGGGACCGACGTCTCCGGGCTGGAGACCGCGCTCCAGGGGGAGCTGCTCCCCGGCTGGTACGAGGAGTGGGTGCTGCTCGAGCGGGAACGGCTGCGCCAGCTGCGGATGCACGCGCTGGAGGCCCTGGCCGACAAGCTCGTCGCCGCGGGCCGGTTCGGGGAGGCCGTCCAGGCGGCGTACGCCGCGGTCCACGAGGAGCCGCTGCGGGAGAGCGCGCACCGGGTCGTCGTGCGGGTGCACCTGGCCGAGGGCAACGTGGCCGAGGCCCGGCGGGCCTACGAGTCGTTCCGCGAGATGCTCGCCGACACCCTGGGCATCGCACCCACCCCGCACATGACCGGCCTGCTCACCCGGCTCGAGAACCGGGCGGGCGACCCGGAGCCGGCGCGTGTCCCCCGCGACCGTGGCTGACGGGACGCGTTCCCAGGGTCAGAGAGCCGTTACGGTCTGCTCATGAGCCGGGCGCTCCGGTACGCACCGCCCCTGACCGGTCGTGGCCTGATCCTGCGGCCCCGGCTCCTGGCCCCCCTGCACACCCGCTTCGAGCGGCCCCTCACGGCCGTCGTCGCGGCGGCCGGGTTCGGCAAGACGACGCTGCTGGCCCAGGCCGTGCGGGAGAACGCGCTCTCCCCGCTGGGCCGCGACGCCTGGCTGACCTGTCAGCGCGACGACGCCGCGCTCTCCTTCCTCGCGTCGGGCGCCCTCGCCGCGCTCGGCGTCGCCGCGCCGGCACCCGACGACCCGCGCGCGGCCGCGGTCACCGTCGCCGAGGCCATGTGGGGCACCGCACCCCGGCACGTCGCGCTGGTCCTCGACGACGCCCACCTGGTCGACCCCGGCTCACCCGGGGGCGCCTTCCTCGCCGCCCTGGTCGAGGAGCTCCCGCGCAACGGCCACCTGGTCGTCGCGTCCCGCCCGCCGCTGGCGGCGCTGCCCACCGCCCGCCTGCAGGCCAACGGGAACGCGGTCGTGCTGGGAGAGGCGGACCTGCAGTTCGGGGACGAGGAGGTGGCCGCGTTCGCCGGGACCCGGCAGGTGTCCCCGGAGCTGCTGCGCGAGGTGGGCGGCTGGCCGGCCCTGGCCGAGCTGACGGCGACCGCGGGCCCGGCCGCGGTCACCGGCTACGTGTGGGAGGAACTGCTCGGCCGGCTGCCCGCCGACCGCCTGCGCGCGCTCGCCCTGCTGGTGGCCGTGGGCGGCGCCGACGACGAGATCGCCGCGACGCTGCTCGGCGAGCACGTCCGGCTGGGCGACCTGCTCGACGGCCTGCCGCTGGTGGTCCGCGGGCGTTCGGGCTGGTGGTCGCTGCACTCGCTCTGGGGCGCCATCGTGGGCGACCGGCTCACTCCGGGGGAGGTCGCCTCGGCGCGGCGGAGCGCCGGCCGGGTGCTGGCCCGGCGGCGGCGCTACCACGACGCCATGGACCTGCTGACCGACGCGGGGGCCTGGGACGACGTCCGGGCCGTCGTCGTCGAGGTGTGCGAGGTCGGGACGCCGCTGGTGCCACCGGACGTCCTCGAGGCGTGGCGGGGCCGGCTGCCCGCGGAGGTGCAGGACAGCCCGGAGGGTCTCCTCCTGGCGGCGATGGTGGCCGAGCCGACCAACCCCGACGCCGCGGAGCAGCTCCTGGAGCGGGCCTTCGCGGCCGCGCCGCACGCCGCGGAGGTGGGCTTCGCCTGCCTGAACGCGCTCGTGGAGGTGGCGTTCCGGCGGTCGGACCGGCGCCAGATGAAGCTGTTCATCGAGCGGCTGACCGAGCTGGCCGCGCACGGTCACGAGCGGGCGGAGGGGTGGATCGCGCTCTTCCGCGCGCTGCTCGCCCGCAGCGCCGCCGAGGTGCGCGCCGAGCTGGCCGCCCCCGGTCTGGTCTCGGGAGCGCCGTTGAGCCCGGTGCAGGAGTGGCTGCGCGCGCACCTGCTCCTGCTCAAGCTGGGCGAGCCCGAGGCGGCCGAGGCGGTCGCCCGCCGGGCCATGGGCTCCGCCGTCCCGAACCTCGCGGTGCTCTTCTGCTGCCAGGTGGTCGAGTCGCTGCGGCTGCGCGGACGGCTCGACGAGGCGGCGCGGCTGCTGCCGGACCTGCTCGGCGGCATCCACCCGGCCAAGGTGCTCACCTCCCCGGAGGTCGTGACCTGCGCCGTCGTCCTGCTCGAGGTCCTCGGCCGGGACGACGAGGCCGAGGGGCTGCTGGAGCGGTCCCGGCCGTCCGTGGCCGCCTCCTCGGTGGCCTGGGGGCCGGTGGCCGGCGCCCTCGCCGAGGCGTTCTGCCAGGTGGGGCGGGGCGAGGAGGACCGGGCGGCCGCGACCCTGCGCGCGGTGCTCCACCTCGGCCTGGCGCGCACCCAGGCGGTCCTCCAGGTCTCGCCCGCGGCGCTGCCGCTGCTGTACGTGCTCCTGCCGGAGGTCCGGCAGACGTGGGACGCCGATCCGCCGGCCGGCAGCTTCACCGCCGTCTCCGCGCTCGCCGGGGCGCTCGTCGCGCTCCGGGACCGGGGTTCGGTCGCCGAGGCCGGTGACCTGCCGCCGGAGGCCCGGCGGATCGCGCGCGCGGTGCTGCCGGCGCCCTGGACGGCGGAGCTCGCCCTCGGCCTGGTCGCGACCGGCCGGGACGAGGGCCGCGCGCTCCTGGAGGACCTCGGCCCGCGGGTGCGGCCGACCCTGCGCGCCCGTGCCGGTGGGCTCCCGGGACCGGTCGCCGCCGCCGCCCGCCGCCTGCTCCGCGAGCTGCCGGCCGCCCCGGCCGCCCGGCTGCAGCTGCGGGTCCTCGGGCCGATGGAGCTGCGCCGGGACGGCGAGGTCGTGGCCGCTCCCGAGCTGCGCCGGGAGCGCGTCCGGCAGCTGCTGGCGTACCTGCTCGTCCACGACCGGCCGACCCGGTCCGCCGTCACCGCCGAGCTGTGGCCGGACCTGGACGAGCCGGCCGCGGGGCGCAACCTGCGGGTGACGCTGGCCTACCTGCACAGCCTCCTCGAGCCCGACCGCGGCGAGCTGGACCCGCCCTACTTCGTCCGCAGCGCCGGACCGGTGCTGCACCTGGTGGTCGACGGCGCGCTGGAGGTCGACGTGCGCACCTTCGACCGGTGCCTCGACGAGGCCGCGCGCCTGGAGCGGCAGGGGGTGCCCTCGGCGGCCCTCCCGGCCTACCTGCGGGCGGTCGACCTGTGGTGCACCGACCACCTCCCCGACGTCCCCGGCGGCGAGTGGCTGGAGTGGGAACGGGAGCGGGTGCGCGGCCGCTACGTGGCGGCCGCGGTCCGCGCCGGGGAGCTCCTCCTCGCCCGCGGCGACCGCCGGGCGGCCCGCGGGCTGGGGGAGCGGGCGCTGCGGGTGGACCGGTGGTCCGAGCGCGCGTACCAGCTGGTCGTGGCCGCGCTCCTGGAGGCCGGGGACCTCGTCGCCGCCCGGCAGTGGTCCCGGCGGTGCCTCCGGGCCCTGGCCGAGCTCGGCGTCCCCCCGCAGCCGCGGACCGTCGCGCTGGAGAAGCGGCTCGCCGAGCTGGGTGCGCGCCCCGGGGCGCCGCCTCGCTGACGTCCCGCTAACGCCCCCCTCCGACCCTGCCCCCGGCGGCGGTCCCGCCGCCGGGAGAAGGGGGAGGGGACATGGAGCCCGCAGACGTTCCCGCACTGGTCCGGCGCGCCACCGGAGGCGACCGCGCGGCATGGGACGCCATCGTCGCCGAGTACGGCGGCCTGGTGCGGTCGGTGGCCCGCGGTCACCGGCTGAGCGAGGCCCAGACCGCCGACGCGGTCCAGACCACCTGGCTGCTGCTGGTCGAGCACCTGGCGGCGATCCGCGAGCCGGAGCGGCTGGCCGGCTGGCTGCGGACGACGGCCCGGCGGGTGTCCCTGGCGATCGTGCGCGAGGCCGGCCGGGAGGAGCCCACGGACACCTGCGACCGGTGCTCGGGCACCGGCTCGGACGAGGCCGCTCCCGAGGCGAGCGCGGTACGACGGGACCAGCAGGTCCTGGTCCGCCGGGCCGTGGCGACGCTGCCGCCGCGGCACCGGCAGCTGCTGGTCCTGCTGGCCGCGTCGCCGCCGGCCAGCTACGCGCAGATCAGCGCGGGGCTCGGCATCCCGGTCGGCAGCATCGGGCCGACGCGGGCACGGGCCCTGGCCCGGCTCCGGACGGCGCTGGAGACCGCGGGCCTGCACGACGCGGCCCTCAACTGACCGTCACAGGCCGGCGAGGTGCCCGATCGCGGTGCGGCTCGGGAGGAAGAGATAGGCGCCGCCCCGGGTGGTGACCAGGCGGGGCAGGTCGGTGAGCGCGGACCGCCCGCCGGGAACGGCGAGGGGCAGCGTGCCGCCGGCGCCCAGGAGGGGGTCCTGCGACCGTCCGAGGCCCGGCGCGAAGCGCCCGTCGTTGGCCCACTCGCGCATCAGGAACTCGAACTGGTCCCGGAGGCTGACCCCGATGAACAGACCGAGCAGCCCGCGGTCCTGCCCGTCCCGCGGGTGCGCGGGGTCGGCGGGCGGGCCGTAGGTGAGCCCGCGCCGCACGATCCGGTGCTGGTGCCCGCCGTTGCCCGCCACGCGGGAGTCGCGCGGGTACATGCGCCGGATGTGCGACCCGATCGGGCAGCGCTCGCCGCGGGGGTCGCCGGCGTAGCCGAAGTCGTTCAGCCGCTCCGCGGACACCGGCGGCTCGGGGGAGCCGGTGTCCGGGGAGAGCACCAGCGGCGTTCCGTTGCGCCAGCGCCCGCAGAGCCGCGCGGCGACCAGCTCGGGGGACGTGCCGGTGCGGCGGGACTGCTCGGCGAGCAGGTCCCGGAAGGCGTCGACGTCCTGGGCCAGCATCCGGAACGCGGCGAAGCTGCCGTCGCGGCCCAGCGCCGGCGGCTCCGGCACCGGGTAGGTGAAGTCGCGGAACTGGCTCGGGTGGCCGAGCAGGAACGCCCCGGCCGGCGCCTCGGGCAGCCGGTCGGGCGGCCCCGGCGGAGGGGCGTCGCCGACGGTCGGCTGGGAGATCCCGTCGACGTAGCCGAAGTGGTCCACCCGGTCGCCCAGCACCGCGGCGTCCAGCCGGCACAGCTCCGTCACGCCCGGGGCGGTGCCGGCCAGGACGTCGTCCGTGGCTCGCTCCACGGCCGCGTCGGACTGCCCGAACAGCGAGACCAGCAGGTGGAACCCGGCGTCCCGGAACACGGGGAGCCAGTGCTCGGGAGCGCTGGGCCCGACGTCCCCCACCCGTTCCGCACGGGCCACGGCGCCCGCGGCGAACTCCTCGGGGAAGCTCGCCAGCGACTCCTCGGGGACGCCGAGGGCGCGCAGGCCGCCGTGGGTCACCGAGAGGTTGAGACAGCAGTCCGGCTTCTCCGTCCAGGGCGTGCCGGTCGTGACCTGGGGACGGCGGGAGCCCCCGTCGACGAGGGAGCCGAGCAGCTCCCGTGCGGCGGGGGCGGAGTCCACCCGCAGCACCAGGTGCCGGGCGCGGGGCATGGTGTACCCGCGGACCACGAGGCCCTGGACGTCGGCGAGGTCGAGCACCGGGACCTGCCCGCGGCCGGGTCAGCTGCCGCTGTCGGCGGCGAGGATGTCCAGCACCGTCCGGTCCGGGTAGGCGCTGTAGAACGGCGGCAGGCACCGCAGGTCGTTGCGACGCACGTAGTCGAGGAACTCCTGGCGGTGGCGCTGCACGGGAAGCGGCGGGGCGCTGTCCATGTGCTGCAGGAGGTCGTTGAAGACGTCACCGATGTGGTCGACGAACTCGTTGACGTAGGCGTCGAAGTCGCCGTCGTACGTGGTGATCACGGCGAGCTTCTGCTCGTCGAGGAACACGAACCGGGCGAAGTGCACCGTGGCGATCTTGTCCAGGGCGGCGATGATGGGGTTCTGCTCGCGGGGCAGTGACTGCAGCGCCTCGAGCTTCCCCTGCAGCGTCCGGCGCTCCTCGGGTGACCGCAGGGTCATGACGAGGGTGAGCGGGTTCTGCACCGGGTCGTCGGCGGCGTTCGGTCCGGTCATGGCCGATCCCTCGTCTCGTGTCCCGCGCCCCCTGCCGGGGCGGCTCGGTGCCGCCGACCCTCCCTCCGGGTCATCACCGCCGCGTCACCCGCCCGTCACCGCCGCGGTGTATCAGCGGCACCGCTGCCCGCCTCTGCTGGTCGACGACCGCACTGGGGAGGGGCACGCCGATGGACCAGGTCCTCGCGAGCAGGCCGCGGGTCACGCTGCTCGACGGGTTCTCCGTCCGCGGCGCACGGACGCCCGGCGCCCCGGTCGCCGGCGAGCTGCCCCGGGCGGTGCAGCGGGTGGTGGCCCACCTGTGCCTGGCCGGCCGGCCGGCGCGGGCGGCCGTGGCCGGCCGGCTGTGGCCCGACGTGCCCGAGGACCGGGCCCAGGCCAGCCTGCGGTCGGCCCTGTGGCGACTGCGCCGGTGCGCGCCCGAGCTGGTCGACGCGTCGGGCGGCCTGCTCCGGCTCGCCGCCGGCGTCGGCACCGACGTGCGCGAGCTGCACGCGTGGGCCGAGCGCGTCTGCGATCCCCGGACCGCAACCGGCCGGGTGACGCTGCCGCACGCGGCGCTCCTCGGGGACCTGCTCCCCGGCTGGTACGACGACTGGGTCCTCCTGGAGCGGGACCGGCTCCAGCAGCTGCGGCTGCACGCGCTGGAGACCGTGGCGGCCCGCCTCGCTGCCGCCGGTCGTCCTGCCGCGGCCCTCGAGGCCGCGTACCTGGCCATCCGGGCCGAGCCGCTGCGGGAGAGCGCCCACCGCACCGTCGTGCGGGTGCACCTCGCCGAGGGCAACGTGGCCGAGGCGCTCCGCGCCCACGACGTGTTCCGCGACCTGCTGAGCGACGAGCTCGGCGTGCCTCCGACCGCGCGGATGACCGGGCTGGTCCAGGGTCTTCCACGGCTGCGGCGGATCGCCTCCTGACCGCCCGGGATCCCGCCCGCGGCCCCGTGATCAGGGTCCAACGTCCATTGACGCCCGCCAGGCCGTGTCGGAACGATTGCGTTTCGTCACCACGCCGTGCAGAGACCCGCCGACCGCCCAGAGGGCTGGAGAGGGGCTTCATGAACGTTCCGACCGCACGCGTCTCCCTGCTCGACGGCTTCCGGGTCTCGGTCGACGACGTCCGCGCGGAGTCGACCGTGAGCGGCCTGCCGCACGGCGTCCAGCGCCTGATCGCCCACCTCAGCCTGTGCGGACGCCCGGCGCGCGGGGCCATCGCCGGCCAGCTCTGGCCCGACGTCCCCGAGACGCACGCCCACGGCAGCCTCCGCTCGGCGCTGTGGCGCGTGCAGAAGGCGGTGCCGGGGCTGGTCGACGTGTCCGGCGGCGCGGTCACGCTGGCCGAGGGCGTCTCCGTCGACGTCCGCGAGTTCGTCGACTGGGCGCACGCCGTCCTGGACCCGGGCATCCGGGTCGACCGCATCCAGACGCCGGCGACGGCCCTCGCCGGAGAGCTCCTGCCCGGCTGGTACGACGACTGGGTCCTCCTGGAGCGGGAGCGGCTGCGCCAGCTGCGCATGCACGCCCTCGAGGTGCTGTCGCACAAGCTGGTCGTCGCCGGGCGCCACGGCGAGGCGGTGCAGGCGGCCTACGCCGCCGTCCGGGACGAGCCGCTGCGCGAGAGCGCGCACCGGGCGATCGTCCGGGTCCACCTCGCCGAGGGGAACCTCGCCGAGGCGATGCGCGCCTACCGCGCCTTCCGGGACGCGCTCCTCCGGGAGCTCGGCGTCCCGCCCACCCGGCAGATGGAGGACCTGGTCGCCCGGGGGCAGGCGCGCCTCGCGGGCGGCGGCCGGGGCGCGGGTGTCCCGAGGCCCCGCCCGGTGACCGCCCCCGCGCCCGCCGGGGCGCCGGGCGGGTGACCCGGACAGCGACCCTCGCCCACACGGGCGGCGGCTGGGAGAGCCGGGGGACCGGCCGGTCAGGGAAGGGGTGGGGCCGGTGAAGATGGTGCTGTTCGACCTCGGTGACACGCTGGAGTCCGACGGCGTCCTCAGGCCGGGAGCGCTGGAGACCCTCGAGGAGCTCACCGGCCTGTGCGCCGGCGGGCGCCCGGCGGTGGTCCTGGGGCTGCTGTCGGACTTCCGCGACGCGGCGGACCCCGCGGACGTCCCCGAGATCGTCGCGGAGTACCACGCCCTGCTCGACGAGCTGCGCATCCGCCGGTTCTTCGAGCCGCTGTCCCGGCGGGTGACCCTCTCCACCGAGGTGGGGGTGCGCAAGCCCGCCCCGGCTGTCTTCCGGGCCGCCGTGGCGAAGGCCGAGCCCGCGCTCGCCTTCTCGGACGTCCTCTTCGTCACCGAGAACGCCGGGCACGTGCGGGCGGCCCGGGAGCTGGGGATGGCCGGCGTCCACCTCCGGCCGCCGGGCGGGACCGGCGGCGAAGTGGCCGAGCTGCCCGACCTCGTCCCCCTCGTGCGGGCCTTCGTGGAGGGGACGACGGGGGAGGACGCCCGCGGTCCGGCCCCGGACAGCGCCTGGACGCGGCTGGGGGACGAGGTCGTCGTCACCGGGGACGCGCCGCCGGCCGACGCCGGGGAGGCGCCCCGCGCGGGCCGGGTGCACGTGCACGCGGCCGACGCCGCCGAGCGGCTGTTCCTGGTCACCCAGAACGGACGGCTGTTCCAGACCGAGCACCCGGACGTGCCGGTGCTGGTCGACACCGGCCGCAACCTGGTGGTGGACCTGGAGCCGGCGGCGGCGGAGCGGCTGGGGACCGGCGACGGCGTCTGCTGGTCGATGCGGCCGCTGCCCGGCGGCTCCGTCGTCGTCGCCGCCGCACCCGTCCTCGACCGGGCGCCGGAGGAGCGGGACGAGGTGCGCTGCCTCGTGGACCGGCTGTCCCGCGACGGGCTGACCGCCGACCTGGAGACCCTGGTGGGCCACCCCACCCGGCACTCCGCGAGCGATGACTTCGACACCGCCGCGAGCCGGGCGGCGGACCAGCTGCAGACGGCGGGGTACGCCGTCACGACCCAGCCGGTCCCGCGCGGCGGAGGCCGCTGCCGCAACGTCATCGCCGACCGGCCCGGCACCGGCCCGGAGCCCCGGGACGTCGTCCTGGTCACCGCTCACCTGGACTCGGTGAACCGGCTCGGGTCGCAGGCCCCCGCGCCGGGGGCGGACGACAACGCGTCCGGCAGCGCCGGCGTGCTCGCCCTCGCGCGGGTGTTCGGGGACTCGCAGGCGGCGCTCGACCTGCGCCTGGTGCTGTTCGGCGGCGAGGAGCAGGGGCTGTTCGGCAGCCGGCGCTACGTCGCGGAGCTCGCCGGCCCGGAGCGGGCCCGCATCCGGGCGGTGGTCAACATGGACATGATCGCCGGCCGGAACACCCCGGCCGCGGGGGTGCTGCTCGAGGGAGCCGCCGTCTCCCAGGACGTCGTCGACGCGCTGGCGCGGGCCGCGGCGACCTACACCGGCCTCGCCGTGAGCACGAGCACCAGCCCGGCCAACAGCGACCACGTGCCGTTCATCGACGTCGGCATCCCCGCCGTCCTCACCATCGAGGGCGCCGACGGCACCAACGCGCGGGTGCACACCGAGCAGGACACGCTGCCGGCCCTGGACACCGAGCTGGCGATGGAGATCCTCCGGATGAACGTCGCCTTCGTCGCCGAGACGCTCGCCGGAGGCGACGGCGCCGGGGGCGACGGCCCGGCGTGACGGTCGCGTGACGGTGCCGTGACGCGACCCCTCCTAGCGTCCGTGCAGCGGCCCGGAGGTGACCGGACCAGCCGAGGAGGGGCCATGCCCAAGCGTCTGGTGCTGTGCTGCGACGGCACCTGGAACACCGCCGACCAGGAACGCGACGGCCACCTGTGCCCGACCAACGTCAGCAAGGTCGCGCTCGGGATCGCCGCCCGGGACGAGGACGGCGTCGAGCAGCGCGTCTACTACCAGCAGGGGGTCGGCACCAAGCCGGGGGAGCGCATCCGCGGCGGCGCGTTCGGCGTGGGGCTGTCGCGCAACGTGCAGGACGCCTACCGGTTCCTCGTCGAGCACTACGAGCCCGGCGACGAGATCTTCCTCCTCGGCTTCAGCCGCGGCGCGTACACGGCGCGGAGCACCGTCGGGCTGGTGCGCAACTGCGGCGTCCTGCGGCGGGAGCACGCCGGCCGGCTCAAGGAGGCCTACACGCTCTACCGGACCCGCGCCGTGCGCCCCCGCGACATCGAGTCGCAGCTGTTCCGGCGGTCCTACAGCGCCGAGCCCAGGGTCCGCTTCCTCGGCGTCTGGGACACCGTGGGGTCGCTGGGCATCCCGTCGGTCGGGCTGGGGCTGGCGGGGCTGGTCAACCGCCGGTGGGAGTTCCACGACACCAAGCTGAGCGGCATCGTCGACGCCGCCTTCCAGGCGCTGGCCATCGACGAGCGGCGCCGGCCGTTCGAACCTGCCCTCTGGGACCCCGCGCCGGTCGAGGGGGGCCGGCGGGTGGAGCAGGTGTGGTTCAGCGGCGACCACTGCGACGTCGGCGGAGGGCACCGGGACTCCGCCCTGGCCGACATCGCGCTGCTGTGGATGCTCGACCGCGCGCGGTCCTGCGGGCTGGCGTTCCGGGAGGACGCCTACCGGCGTCCGGCCGACGGCGGGCCGGAGAGCTTCGACGGCCGCACCTTCCCGGTCGACCCCGATCCGCTCGGCGAGCTGCACGACTCGCGGCGGTGGTTCTTCCGCCTGGTGCGGCCCTACGCGCGCCCGGTGGGCGCCCACGACCCGGCCTCGGAGTCGGTCGCCTCCAGCGCGGTCCGGCGGCGCGCGGACCGCCGGGCGAGGTACGCGCCCCGCCGGCTGGTCGCCTACCTCGACCGGGAGCCGCGGGTGACCGAGGTGCCGCTGCGGATCGGCCGGCCCACCACCGCACCGGTCGCGGTGGGCGCGGGCACCGGACGCTGACGGCCGGCCGACCGGCCTTCTCACGGGGGACGACGACGAGGGCGCCCGGCGCCCGGACAGGGGGACGACATGGCCACCAGGGAACTGCCGCAGGACTTCCACGCGCTCTACGACCCCGGGGTCCGGCGGACCCGGGTCGGCGCGCCGACGGTGGCCGAGGAGCCGCCGCCGGCACCCGTCGGCGAGGGGGTGCAGGTCGACCTCGACGAGGCCACCGGGCTCCCCAACCGGATCGCCGGCCTGACGCCGGCCGCGGCGCCGGCCGACCGGGCCGGCGGGTCCCCCGAGGAGGCGGTCGGGCGGTTCATGTCCGAGCACGGCGGCCTCTGGCGCCTGTCGCCGCAGGACGCCGCGGGTGTGGCGGTCGAGTCGGTCAGCGGCTCCCGGCTGCGCACCGCCCACCTCGTGCAGCGCGCCGACGGCGTCGAGGTGTTCAACTCCGAGGTCACCGCCGCGATCAGCCCGGACAACGAGGTCGTCTCCGTGGCGGGGCAGTTCTTCCCCGGCGCCGCGGACGCCTCCCGCGCCGACCGGTCCGGCGGGATCACGCCGGAGCAGGCGATCGCCGCCGCGGCCCGTGACCTCACCGGCGTGGAGTACGACGCCGCCTCCTTCGTCCGGAACGACAGCGGGTCCGGCGGGCCGGGCGCGTACCGCAGCTACCGCTGCGAGGCACCCGCGACCGAGGAGCGGCCGGCGTTCGAGCGCCCGGTCCGGATCAAGGACGTGCTCTTCCCGCTCGGCGCGCAGACGTTCAGCCCGGCCTACTACCTGGAGCTGTGGATCCGGACGTTCCCGGCCTTCAGCTACGTCGTGGAGGCCGCCGCCGAACCGGACGTGCTGTTCCGCAAGAACCTCCGGGCCGACGTCGCCTTCGGCTACCGGGTCCACAACACCGAGGACGCGGTGTGCCGGCCGGAGGACGGGCCGGCCCCCGGCTCGCCGCACCCGACCGGCGTGCCGGACGGGTTCCAGGCGCCGACCATCCCCGAGCGCCTGGTCACGCTGGAGGGCCTGCTGCCCGGCCGGCCGTGGCTGCCGGACGGCGCGACGACGACCGTGGGCAACAACTGCACCGCCTACGCCGACCTGGCCGCACCCGACGGGCTCGGCCCCGGCGACGTCTTCGGCGAGGTGACCGGCGACCACGTCTTCGACCACGTCTACGACCACGCGAAGCCGGCGACCGACCCGGAGAACCTGCAGGCCAGCCTGGTCGGGATGTTCTTCCACGTGAACTGGCTGCACGACCGCTGGTACGAGGCCGGGTTCGACGAGGCGGCCGGCAACGCGCAGCAGGACAACTTCGGGGCCGGCGGCCTCGGCGGCGACCCGGTCCTCGCGGAGGGCAACGACTTCAGCGGCACCGACAACGCCAACATGCAGACGCCGGCCGACGGCGACAGCCCTCGGATGCAGATGTTCGAGTTCCGCGGGATCAGCCCGTCCCGGACCAGCAACCACGAGGCGCTGATCACCTTCCACGAGATGGGTCACTACGTGACCAACCGGCTGGTCGGCAACGCCAGCGGCCTGGCCAACCGGCAGGGCCGGGCGATGGGGGAGGGCTGGGGCGACTTCTTCGCGATCTGCATGACCTCCCAGGCCGGCGACGACTTCGCCGGGGGCGTCTTCCCGGTCGGCGGGTGGACCGACCTGACCCCCGGGTTCACCGACAACTACTACTTCTCGATCCGGCGCTACCCGTACTCGGTCGACACGGCGAAGAACCCCCTGACGTTCCGGCACATCAGCGACGGCGTCGTGCTGCCGGCCGGCCCGCCGCGCAACCCCAACGGGGGCGGGTCGAACAGCGCGGTCCACAACGCCGGCGAGATCTGGTGCGCGGCGCTGTGGGAGGTCTTCGTCAACCTCGTGCAGCGGCACGGCCACGCCGACGCCGAGCGGCGGGTGCTGGAGTACGTCATCGGCGGGCTCAAGCTCACCCCGTCGATGCCCACGTTCACCCAGGCCCGCGACGGCATCGTCACGGCGGTGACGGCCCTCGACCCGGGCGACCTGCCCGATGTGTGGGCCGGGTTCGCCAAGCGCGGCATGGGTGTGGGCGCGGTGGCACCGCCGGCCACGTCGACGTCGCTGGCCGGCGTCGTCGAGAGCTTCGCCGCCTCCTGAGCCCCCACCGGCGCCCCGCCGGGCGCCGGTGACGGCGCGGTGACGGTGCCTGCCGACGCTGGTCGTGCCGCGACCGCAGGGGAGGCCCCGCCATGACCATGGCCCTCGACCCCACCGTCCACGACGGCCTGGTGGGGACGCCGGAGGACGCCCTCGACCCCGGGGCCCCGTCCTCGAGCGCACCCGGCGACGGCCCGGCCGCCGCCGTGCCGCGGGCGGCGGTGAGCGGGCGCTACCAGGCGACGGTCGCCGGCTGGCAGGTCGAGCTGCGCGTGGACGTCGACGGCGACCGGCCGACCCGCCGGGTGAGCGGCGACTTCTTCGCCACGACCGGCGCGACGACGAGCTACTTCGGCTCGTTCGTCGTGGACACGCCGGAGATCACCGAGACGCCCGCCCTGGTCCGCGTGCGCGGCCGTGGCCGGTTCACCTGGGGCGCGACCGCCCGGCTGGTCACGGTGGTGGTCCCGCGGGTGCCCGCGGGAGCCGCCCGGGCGCCGGCCCTGCTGCGGTTCTCGACCGTGGCGGGCGATCCGGCGCCCGGCGGCCCGGAGGCCGCCGGCCCGGGCGCGACCTTCCCCTGCGCGTTCGCCTCGCCGTGGTTCCGCACGGTCGTGTGGGAGCAGGACTCGGTCGCCGGCGCCGTCCCGTTGGTCTCCTACGACACCGGCCTGCTGCCCCGGCCGCCCGGCGTCCCGGCGCGCGTCCTCGGCGTGACCGAGGCGTACGCCGACGCGGGTGTCCAGCTGCTGTCCTCGGGCATGGTCAACGTGCTGCCGCTCTCCGAGGCGGGGGCCGGCACCTCCCCCCGGTGGAGCGACAGCGAGCTGCACAACGCGATGGCCAAGCACTTCAGCCTGTTCGCCGACGCCCCCCGCTGGCAGGTGTGGCTGCTGGTCGCCACCGCCCACGACCAGGGCTACCGCGGGATCATGTTCGACTACGCCGACGCGTTCCAGCGGCAGGGCTGCGCGGTCTTCTACGACGCGATCAAGGGCGAGGACCCGGCCAGCCGGCGCGCCGCGCTGCGCACCTACGTGCACGAGCTCGGACACGCGTTCAACCTGCTGCACTCCTGGCAGAAGAACGGGGCGAGCCCGCCCGCGCCGCTCGGCCCCAACGCGGGCCTGGGCGACCTGTCGTGGATGAACTACCCCTGGCGGTACGAGCCGCCGCCTCCGGCACCCGGCGGCGAGCAGGCGTACTGGAGCGCGTTCCCGTTCCAGTTCACGACGAACGAGACGGTGCACCTGCGGCACGGCTTCTACCGGGACGTCGTCATGAGTGCCAACCCGTTCGGCACGGGCGCCGCCGACACGGAGCTGGACCCCGAGGTCTTCGCCGAACCCGTCGCCGACCGGTCCGGCCTCGCGCTGGAGCTGCGGGCCCGGCCCGCGTTCGCCTACGGCGAGCCGGTCGTGGTGGAGATCAAGCTCAGCGCCACCGACCTGCGGGGCACCACCACCCACGGTTATCTGCACCCGAACGACGAGTTCGTCTCGGTCGCCGTCCGGCAGCCGTCGGGCCGGACGGTGCTGTTCCGGCCCCTGCTGCGGCACTGCGTGGACGAGGACCGCCGGCTCCTGCTGGACCCGGGGCGGCCGGCGGTCTACGACAGCGCCTACATCGGGTTCGGCCGGGACGGCCACCTGTTCGAGGAGCCCGGCCGCTACACCCTCCGCGCCGTCTACTCCGGCACCGACGGGTCCCGCGTGCTCTCCGCTCCCACCGAGCTGCGGGTCCGCCGGCCGCTGACCGCCGAGGACGAGGAGATCGGCGACCTCCTGCTCGGCGGAGAACAGGGGCAGGTGCTGGCCCTCCTCGGGTCGAGCAGCGACCTGCTGCGGCAGGGCAACACCGCGCTCGACACCGTGCTGGAGGAGCACGCCGGGCACCCCCTGGCCGTCTACGCGCGGCTGGTGAAGGGCGTCAACGCCGAGCGGGACTTCAAGGACCTCGGCGCGGACGGCGTCCTCCGGGTCCACGACGCCGAACCCGGGGAGAGCATCCGGCTGCTGTCCGAGGTGGAGCAGGCGTCCACCGGCGCGGGCGGGGTCGACAACATCACCCTCAACACCGCGATGCGGACCCTGGCGATGGCCGAGGCGAGGGCCGGCAACCCCGAGCGCGCCCGGGAGGTCACCGAGCGCATGGTCGACGTGTTCGCGCAGAAGAAGCTCAACCCCGCGGTGCTGGAGACCATCCGGCAGCAGGCCGAGGCGACGGCGGCCGCCGTCACCGCGCTGACCGGCGAGGAGCCGCCCGCGCGGCGGGAGGACATCCCGGGGCAGCGGAAGGGCGAGTCGGCCCCGCGCTCGGGGGCGAAGCGGTCCGCCCGCCGGTAGCGCCGTCCGGCGGGCCAGGATGACCGGGTGACCGTCTCAGCCGCGGGCCGGGGCGACGGCGTCCACCTCGCCCTGCACGTCGCCGCGGGCCCGCACCCCGTCGGTGTCCCGGTGCCGGTCGAGGTGCGGATCACCAACACCGGGGCGGCGCCGATCCGGATGCCCCGCGTCCTCGACGGGTCGGAGACCGCGACGCGGCTGCCGCACTACCGGCCCGCCGTCCTCCGCGGTGCAGAGCAGGTGGCCGGCCCGCCGGCGGCCGAGGACCCCCTGGTGGGGCCGGTGCGACCGGAGGACCTCCGGCTGCTGGGGCCGGGGGAGGAGTTCGACCCGTCGGCGCGGTCGGACGGCGGGGGCCTGCCGCTGTCCACCTTCAGCACCTTCCGGCCGGACCGGCCCGGTGCGTACCGCTTCGCGCTCCAGCTGGACACCACCGGCGGCCCGGAGGCGTGGATGGGCCGCTTCGGCCAGGAGCCGTACCGGGCGCAGGTGCTGCCGCTGCTCGCGGAGGTCCCGCAGGTGGTGCTCACCGCCGCGGTCGACGTCACGGTCGGCCCCTGAGCCCGGCCGGAGAGTGGACTTCCGCGCGGAAAGTGCGGTGCGGGACGGACTCCCCGCGCGGGATGTCCGCGGCCGGGTGCTGGGTGACGGCGTCGTGACGGCGCCGTGATGCGGCGTTCCCTACCCTCCCGTCGTCCACCGCTGGCGGTCCACGCACGACGACGAGGATGAGATGCGCTTCGACGGAGTCGAGATCAAGGTGACCCTCGGCGGGAAGCAGACCGGTCCCGCCGTCCAGGCGCTCGATCTGCCCTCGGTGGATCCGTGGCAGATCTGGTTCTGGGAGGACGTCACGCCGGGCAGCGGTCCCGGGACGCCGCTGCTCGACCTCGGCGTCATCCTGCGGGCCCGCGACCGGGACGGCGACGACGACGCGACGATCAAGCTGCGGCCGTGCCGGCGCTCCCAGCTGACCGACCACTGGCTCGCCGCGAAGAAGGGCGAGACCGACGACGGCGACAAGTGGGAGCTCAAGGTCGAGGCCGACTGGTCGGGCGACCGGAGACTGCTGGCGGCGTCGCACACCTACGAGCGACCCGGCGCCCTGATCCGGGAGGCGGGGGGCGGCGACCGGCCGGTCGCGGAGCTCTTCACCCGGGAGCAGCTCGACTTCCTCCGCGACTGCGCGGGGACGGCGGTCAACCTCGCCACCCTCACCGCGCTCCCGCCGGTGACCGCGACGCGGTGGAAGAAGGTCGCCGAGGCCCCGGCCGAGCTCGGCCTCCGGGCCGAGCGGTGGACGGTGGGCGACCTCGACTTCCTCGAGTTCTCGGTGGTCGCCGACCTGGCGGAGGCCCGCCGGACGCAGGCCGCCCTGACCGACTTCGTGCGCTCCCTGCCCCTGCCGGCCGATCCCGGCGCGAAGCCCGAGAGCAAGACCCGCCAGGTGCTCGAGCACCTGGTGGCGCGCGCCGTCGAAGCACGCTGACCACCGCGCCGCGGGAGGACCGATGACCGGCATCGTCGCCAGGGTGACGTCCACGGGTGCCGAGGCCCCGCTCGCCGGGCTGCTCACCGCCCCGCTCGGACTGGACGTCTGGGAGGTCACCCCCGAGCACGTGGTGCTGCAGCTCGAGGAGGCCCAGGCCGGCCGGCTGGAGTCGATGGGGTACGCCGTCGAGCAGCTGCAGGTGACCGAGGGCTACGTGTCGCGGTTCGCGACCGACGCGGCGGCGGCCGGCTACCACACCGTGGCGACCCTGGAGGCCGACCTGCGGCAGCTGGCCGAGCGGCACCCGGAGATCGCCGAGCTGCACGAGATCGGCCGCAGCGTCGAGGGCCGGCCGCTGTGGGCCCTGCGCCTCGGCGAGCGGCGGGGGAGCGATCGCCGGGTGGCCTTCCTCGGCTGCCACCACGCGCGCGAGTGGATCTCCGTCGAGGTGCCCTACCGGCTCGCCGAGCACCTGCTCGACCACTCCTCCTCCGACCCGGTGCAGCAGTGGCTGCAGCAGGGTGAGGTCTGGGTGGTGCCGATGGTCAACCCGGACGGGCACGAGCACACGCGGACCGAGAACCGGCTCTGGCGCAAGAACCGGCGACGGAACCCGAACGGCACCGTGGGCGTCGACCCCAATCGCAACTACGGCTACATGTGGGGCACGCTGGACACCAACACGGCCAGCCACGTCCCCGCGGACCAGACCTACGTCGGCCCCCGCGCCTTCTCCGAGCCGGAGGTGCGCGCGGTGCGCGACCTCGTCGCCCGGCAGCGCTTCGGCGGCGTCCTCACCTACCACAGCTACTCGCAGCTGATCCTGTACCCGTGGGGGTACACGACCGGGCCGATCAGGGACGCGGCCGACCTCGGTGAGATGCGGAGCCTGGCGGAGGAGATGGCGCAGCTGGTCAAGGGCGTGCACGGGGAGACGTACACGGCGAAGCAGTCCTCGCAGCTGTACCCGACCGCGGGGGACACCACCGACTGGACGCACGGGGAGTACGACGTCCCGTCCCTGACCATCGAACTGCGGCCGGCCTCCGCGATGGACGGCGGCTTCATCCTCCCGGCCGACCAGATCGAGCCGTGCTGGGAGGAGAACCGCCCCGCTGCCCTGGAGTTCATCCGGCACGTCCTGGCGGCACCCGAGGGCTGACGACGGCGGACCCGGACCGGCGGGAGCGACGGATGGCGGCGGCCGAGCAGATCTGGATCGCCCGCCTGACGCCGCCCGCGGGGGGCAGCGTCGCCGACCTGCTCGACCTGCCGCTGGGTCTCGACGTGTGGGAGCGCTCCGCCGGCTCCCTCGTCGTGGCCGCGCCCGAGAGCAGCCTCGCCGAGCTCGAGCGGCGCCGGCTGGCGTCCGTGGAGCGGTGGGCGACGAAGGAGGAGTACCAGGCGCGGATGAGGACGGAGTAGGCGGCCGGGTGACCCGCCGTGCCGCCTACGACGGGGCGTCGACGCCCGCGGGGGAGCGGCTCCTCCGCCGCCCCGGTTGCGGAGGGGCCGACGGGGCCGGACCCGTGACAGCGGGGTGACGGCCTGGTGACGCTCGTGCACGCAGGCTCGTCCGGGTCCGAGCGGAGGAGGCAGGGATGACAGGGGTGCCACGGGTGGAGCTGGCGGAGGACCACCCGCTGGGCGCGGTCCGGACGATGCCGGAGTTCCGGGCGGGACTGGCCGAGGCGACGATGTCGGAGGCGGACCGCCGGCTCCTGGTCGAGCAGGCCGAGGCGCTGGTCGACGGCGTCTACGTGCACCTGCCGCTCAAACGGGCCATGCACGCGATCGACCCCGAGCAGTCGCTGCGCCTGCTCCGGCACCGGCTGGCGACCATGAGCGACGCCGCGTTCCACCGCGAGCTGCTGCGCATCTTCCAGCAGCTGCGCGACCTGCACACCAACTACATCCTGCCGGCGGGGTACGAGGGCTTCGCGTTCCTCGGCATCTTCGTCGAGCGCTACCGCGAGTCCGGCGAGGACCGCTGGCTCGTCTCCCAGGTCTACGACCACATCGTGGGCGACCCCCACCTGGTCCGCGGCGCCGAGATCACCCACTGGAACGGCGTCCCGATGGCCATCGCGGTGGAACGCAACGCCGAGCGCGAGGCCGGCAGCAACCCGGCCGCCCGCCGCGCCCGCGGCCTCGAGAACATGACGATGCGTCCGGTCCGCATGTCCCTGCCGCCCGACGAGGACTGGGTCGAGCTGACGTACCGCGTCCCGGCGGGGGACGGCGGCTCCACGACCCACGAGACCCGGGTGCCGTGGCGGGTGTTCGCCAGTGCCCAGGAGGTGCGCGACTTCGGCGTGGGGGTCACCGCGGCGGCGCCGTCGACCTCCCGCGGCACCCGGGCAGGTGCCCTCGGCACCGGCGTCGACCTGGACCACCTCGTCGGGCTCGACCTGCGCACCGAGCTGACCCGGCGGGCGAAGCGGGAGTTCTTCGCGCCGGAGTCCCTCGCCGAGGAGGAGCGGGTCCGTTCGGCAGCCGAGGAGGTGCCGCCCCCGACGGAGGGCCAGGCCGAGGCCGGGGTGATCCCCACGACCCGACCGGCCGAACTGCGGGCCCGGGTCATCACGACGTCGTCGGGCCGGTTCGGCCACCTGCGGATCTTCACCTTCTTCATGGCCGACCGCGACATCGAGGCGTTCCTCGACGAGGTGGTGCGGTTGCTGGCCGTGCTGCCCGAGGAGGGGCTGGTCCTCGACGTCCGGGGCAACGGCGGGGGATACGTCATCGCCGCGGAGTTCCTGCTGCAGTTCCTCACCCCGCAGCTCGTCCAGCCCGAACCGATGCAGTTCGTCACCACACCGGGGACCGCGCAGCTGTGCGCCGCCGTCGACGACTACGCGTCCTGGCGGCGGTCCATCGACGAGTCGGTGGAGACCGGGGCGCAGTACTCCAGCGCGATCCCGCTCTACCCGACGGACCTGGTCAACTCGGTCGGCCAGCTGTACCACGGCCCCGTCGTCCTGGTGACCGACGCGCTCTGCTACAGCGCGACGGACATCTTCTCGGCCGGGTTCCAGGACCACGGCATCGGGCGGGTGCTCGGCGTCGACCAGAACACCGGGGCCGGCGGGGCCAACGTCGTCCAGCACGGGCAGCTGCTGCAGGAGTGGACCGGTGGTCCACTGCGAGCCCTGCCCGGCGGCGCGGACTTCCGGGTCGCCCTGCGGCGGAGCCTCCGGGTGGGCGCCCGGGCGGGGCAGCCGGTCGAGGACCTGGGCGTCGTCCCCGACGAGGTCCACGAGCTCACCCGGCGGGACCTCCTCGGCGACAACGAGGACCTCATGGCGCACGCCGGGCGGATCCTCGCCGGCAGCCGGCCGCGACGTCTGTCCGCGACCGCCGGCGTCGTCGGCGCCACGCTCCGGTTGACCCTCGAGACCCGTGCCCTCTCGAGCGTGGACGTCTACGTCGACGGTCGGCCCGCGGTGTCCTCGGCCGTGACGGACGGGACCACCGAGGTGGACCTGCCCACCGCGGCAGCCCCCACCACGGTCCGGCTCGCGGGCTTCGACGGGGACCAGCTGGTCGCCGGCCGCGTCCTGCGGGCCCGCTGAAGGGAACCGCGATGACGACCGGCCGTCCCGAGGACCGCATCCAGCTGCGGTTGGCCCTGGTCTGCTACGGCGGTGTCTCGCTCGCCGTCTACATGCACGGGGTCACCAAGGAGCTGCACAAGCTGGTGCGGGCCTCCCGCCGCTTCGACGACGTCGACGACCTCGAGGCGCCCAACCCGTTCCCGGACGACGACACCGAGGCGGCCTACTTCGAGGCCCTCCGTGAGCTCGCGCAGGGCGGGCGCCGGCTGTCGGTGACCATCGACATCGTGGCCGGCACCTCCGCCGGGGGCATCAACGGCGTCGTCCTCGGCAAGGTCCTGGCGCGCGACGGGGACCAGGACGGCCTGCGGAAGCTGTGGATCGAGGAGGGCGACCTCCGCAAACTGCTGCGCGGCCCGCGCGTCGGGGGCCTGCGCCTGCGGGCCGCGCTGGCAGGCCTCCGACTGGCCGGGCTGCAGCTCTTCGGCAGCGACAAGGCCACCTCTCCGCTGCGCGGAGAGCGCATGTCCCGCCTGCTGATCGAAGCGATGCGGGACATCGACGTCGGTGCGCGGGGCGACGCGACCCTGCTGCCGCGGTCCGGATCCCTCGACCTGTTCGTCACGCTCACGGACCTGCACGGGTTCCAGGTGCTCGTACCGTCGGGTGCGGGGGGCGCCAGCCAGCGCGACCGGCAGCACGCCCAGGTGCTCCGGTTCTCCGCCCGGTACGGCGACACCGGCGAGTTCGGCCCGGAGGCGACGCCGGACCTCGCCTTCGCGGCCCGGGCGACGTCGAGCTTCCCGGGGGCGTTCGCCCCGGTCAGCGTCACGTCCTTCGGGCAGGAGTGCGACACCCGGATGGATCGCGAGACGCTGTCGCAGCGGTTCGTCTACCGCTACGACGAGCAGGGCGCCCGGGCGGTGAACGCCTGGTTCGTCGACGGCGGAGTCCTCGACAACGCCCCGTTCGACCTGGTGGTCCACGCCATCGGCCGGAAGCGGGCCGAGTCCGAGGTGATCCGGTCGCTGATCTACATCCAGCCCGATCCCGGCCAGCCGTTGGCCACCGCGCCGCCCGCGGACTCCGGCGGCGCCCCGCCCCCCGCGCCGTCCTGGCTCCAGGGCGTCGGCAAGGCGGTCCTCGGCGTGCGCGGGTCCCAGGGGGTCCTGCGCGACCTCTTCGCGCTCCGTGACCTGAACACCCGGATCAGTGAGGTCGGCTCGATCGCGGCCAACCAGATGGCCCAGGCGCAGCGGCTGCTCGACGATGCCGTTCCCCGCGCGGACGAGGACGCGCTCAGCTGGGAGGTGAGCAGGGAGGGGTTCCAGGCGGTCTCCGACGAGGTCCACCGGGGCGCACAGCGGGAACTGGGCGCGTCGTACGCCTCGTACTGCCGGCTCAAGGCGGGGGCGGCGGCCCGCCGGATGGCCGACGAGGTGGCCCGGCGCTTCGTCTGGCCACCGGACGCCGGCCGCACCGCCTTCGTGCGGGCGGCCATCGGGGCGTGGGCCCGCGGGCGCGAGGAGTGGAACGATCCCGACCCGACGCGGCTCATGGAGATGCTCGGTCCGGTCGACCTGCCCTACCGGGAGCGGCGGCTGCTGTTCCTGCTGGCGGGCGTCAACGACCTGTACGACTGCCTGGGCGAGGGCCCCCACGCCCCCACCCGCAGCGACCTGGACACGCTCAAGCGGCTGGCCTGGGACCTCATGGACCAGCTGCACCGGGTCCCCGGCGAGGCCGTCGCGGGCGTGCCCGACGCCCTGGTGCAGTTCCTCTCCGCCGACCGAGTCGACCCTGCCCTGCTCGAGGACCCCCAGGTGTTCGCCGAGGAACACGCGGACGACTTCCCCGAGCTGTTCGAGGCCTACCGAGACTCACTCACCCGGCGCCTCGGCGACGGCGGTGCGCAGCTGTGGCAGGCCTTCGAGACCTCGACGAAGGGCTGGGGGCGCACGTACCGCCGCGCGCTCCTGTCGCGGTACCTGGCCTTCCCCTTCTGGGACGGCCTCATCTTCCCGACCGTCGCCCTGTCGGAGGTCCCGCAGTTCTCACCCATCGGTGTCGCCCAGTTCAGCCCCCTGGCCGCGGGGGCGCTGGTCCCGCCGGAGGGCGGCAAGCTCAAGGGCGTGTCCCTGCACCACTTCGCCGGGTTCGTGAAGCCGGAGTGGCGGGAGAACGACTACCTGTGGGGGCGCCTGGACGGCGTCGAGCTGGTTCTGCGGACGCTCTACACCGCGGGGTCGGCGCGGCCCGCGGTCGCCGACACGGCGCCGCCCGAGTCGCAGGAGGCGGCCGTCCGCACGGCCGGCGGGGCGGTCCTCCAGCGGGGGTTGCGGGGAGTGCTCGCGGCGGAGAGCG
The DNA here is from genome assembly GCF_051383655.1 of Geodermatophilus sp. CPCC 205761. Lineage (NCBI taxonomy): Bacteria > Bacillati > Actinomycetota > Actinomycetes > Geodermatophilales > Geodermatophilaceae > Geodermatophilus > Geodermatophilus sp. CPCC 205761. Next base: position 155,409 of record NZ_JALPKQ010000002.1, on the reverse strand, counting down.
GCCTGAGGCGGATCGCGGCCGCGCGCCGGAGCCTGCTCCAGCAGGTGGAAGCCCTGCCGCTCGCGTGAACTCCGGCCGGAAGGGGAGGACGTGTCCGCGGCTGCTGGTCGAGGGGGAGGAAGGAGCCGGCGCCGCCCCGAGGACTGGCGGGACCTGACCGGCCGCCTCCCGGCACCCTGTCACGATCCGGAGGGCCGGGACCTGCTGTGGCAGCAGTTCGAGGCGCGGCTGCGGTGGTACGACCGAGCCGCCGCGCGCAGTCGACGTGCCTGTCTGGCGCTGAAGACCATCACGCTGGCGGCCGGTGCGACCGTCACCGTCCTGGCCGCCGCAGGCGCCCCTGCGGTGCTGACCGCCTCGCTGGCCGCCGGAGCGGTGGTCGCCGAAGGCATCGAGCAGGTCTTCCAGCTCCATCCGCACTGGATCTCCTACCGCTCGACGGCAGAGACCCTGCGCCAGCACGGGTTCTCGTTCGCGGCCGGTGTCGTTCCCTATGACGTCAGCTCGACCCGTCGCGAGCTGCTCAACTCCGTCCTGTGGGCGGTGACGTCGAAGGAGAACGCCGACTGGGCGGCCGGCATGCGAGGTGCGGCACCACCGTCGCCCCCTCGCACGGCCGATGACGAACCGGCGACGCACGCGTGATGCCCGACGGTGACGATCAGAGCGACCAGTTCCTGCCGGGCATCGGCGGGTGACCGGCAGCGAGGGGTGTGCGATGGCCTTCACGTTGTGCGCGGACTTCACCCTCTTCCCGGACGACACCATCCTGGGGCCGGGGTTCACGTTCGCGGCGATGGACTTCCAGGACGTCCCGGGCGGGTCCTCGGCCTCCTTCGTCAACGCGACGGCGGGCGAGCGCGGGCTGCAGTTCCCGCACACCGGGCTCGAGGTCGGACTGCCCGTGCCGGTCCTCTATGCCCGCGCCTGCGGGTCGGGCAGTTCGCGGGGCCGTACACGATCGACGGCCTGGACCTCTCCGGCGTCGTCGTGAGCAGCTTCGCGATGACCTTCCTCTGCGTCCCCATCCCGTGAACGGGCGCCCGGCCAGGCGGGTCACGACCGGCGCGCCGCTGCCCAGAGCCAGCCGGCGAGCGCGAGCGGCACGACGGTGAACGCCGACATCGCCGGGACGGTGCCGACGGCCGAGCCCAGCCACGCGAGCAGCAGTGGGGTCCCGAAGCCGGCGTAGGCGAAGGCGTAGAACGCGCTGTTCATCGCGCCCCGGGTGTGCGGGGGCGCCAGCCGGGCGGTCAGGGTCAGCCCGGCGGTGAGGCACAGCCCGGCCCCGCCGCCGAGCAGCGCCGCCGCCGGCAGCAGCAGCGGCTCGGCGTGCGTCACGATCCCGACCACGCCGAGGCCGTGGCCGAGCGCACCGAGGACCATCCCGAGCGGCGCGGCGCCCCGCTCCGCCCGCCGCCCGACGCGGGCCGCGACCGCGCTGGCCGCCAGAGCCAGCCCGCCGATCAACCCGGCGTAGGCGACGCCGACGCCGTCCGGCACCACGAGCAGGGGGAGCAGGGTCGCGGCGATGGCGGGGAACGCGAACACCCCGACGGCGGTGGGCGCCAGCACCGCCCAGAACGGCCGCCGCGCCTCCGGCGGCAGGCCGAGCGTCATCAGCCGGCCCGGCCGGCGGACGTGCACGGTCTCGGGAACGGTCACCAGCGCGCCCACCCCGACGGCGAGGACGGCGACGTGCACGAGGTAGGGCAGGGTCGTCGGCGCGGGGCCGTACTGGGCGAGCACCCCGCTCATCGCCGGGGCGACGGCGAAGCCGAGGGACGTGGACACCGCACCGCGGGTGGCCGCGGAGCGCTGCCCGTCGGGACCGGCGAGGTCCTGCAGCCACGCGTTGGCGACGGAGAACACCACCCCGGACACGACGCCCTGCAGCAGCCGGCCCGCGTAGAGCAGGGGCAGGTGGTCGACTGCGGGGAGGAACAGCAGCGAGACCAGTCCGGCGACGACCGCGAACGGGAGGACCAGCGCCCGCCGTCCGAACCGGTCCGACGCCGCACCGGACACGGTGAGCGCGGCCATCAGGCCGACCGCGTAGCAGCCGAAGACGGCGGTGAGGTCGGCGTCCGACAGGCCAAGGGTGCGCCGGTAGACCAGCAGCAGCGGCGTGGGGATGTTGGTGCCGAGAGCCACCGTGAACAGCCCGAACGTGAGGGCGTCGAGCCGCCGTCGCACGGCGTCCCGCTGGACCGCGGCGTCCGGCACCTGCCGGACGCTACCGGTCGCCGGGTCAGCGCACCCGCACCGTGTCGGTGCGCACCAGCGTCGTCCCGGAGCCCGTGGTGGCCAGCACGCGCACGGTGACCTCGTCGCCGGGCACGTCGTCGACGGCCAGGCTCACGACCGGCTCGGGGAGGCCGACCGCGACCGTCCGCCAGGTCCCGCCGGCGTCGTCGCGGAGCTGGACGACGTACCGCTGGCCGGCCGGTGCGTCGGGCGCCTCCCAGCGCAGCACGACCGAGCCGGGCGCCGCGTCGAGATCCGCGCCGAGATCGTCGCCGGCCGGCGCTCCCAGCGGGGCCGCCTCGCCGCCGACCGGCTGGCTGTCCACCACCGCCCCGTCGACCAGGACCTCGACGCTGGCCGCGCCGGCCGGCGTGGGGAGGCCCATGTCGACGACGCCGGTGACGTCCTCGTCCGGGTCCTCGCACGCGCTGGGCACGAACGCGGCCGGGCGCTCGTCGAGGGTGGCCCCCGCGGCGTCGCGGATGCGGACGGTGACGTCGTGGGCTCCGGCCCGCCCCTCCGCGTCGCTCGCCGCCTCCCCGGCCAGGGGCAGCACCGCGGTGATCGACCCCGAGGCGCGGGTGAGGTTGACCGCCGCGATCAGCCGCATCTCCGGAGCCTCCCGCCTGCCGATCGCCGGCAGGTCGCCCGGGCCGGCCGGATCCGGTCCGCGCCCCGCGGGGAGGGCGTTCTCCGCCACGAGCCGGTCGAAGATGCCGCGGTAGGTGAACGAGCTCAGCCACTGGTCGTCGCAGTAGGTCATGAGGTCGTGCGCATCGGTCCCGTCGAGCAGCCGCATCGGCAGCCCCAGTCCCGGGTCGCCGACGTCGAACCCGACGAAGCTCTGGTCGGGACCGGACAGCTGGCCGCCCGGGAACGGGTAGTCGGCGCCGCCGGCGGCCCCGCAGAACTCCGCGTGGAACCGGCCGAAGGTGTGGCCGAGCTCGTGGCCGCCGTACCAGTCGCCGTAGGAGCCGTCGAAGTCCCAGCCGAAGGTCGCCGCGCCGGTCGGACCGGAGGCGACCGTGCCCGGTCGCGGCGTCTGCGGGATGTCGGACGCGCGCCCGCGCATGAAGAAGCCGCTGTCGGCGACCATCCCGTAGTAGTGCGTGCGGGCGTCCGTGCCGGTCGCGACGTCGACCGCCCGCAGGGCGAGGAGCTGGGCGTTGATCTGCGCGGCCTCGAACTCCGGGGCCGGGGCGGCGTCGACCGTCGTCGTCGTCAGGTCCAGCCGCGCGATCGGGTAGGCCCGGCGCAGCCAGGAGGCGATGAGCGTGCCGTCGGTGCCGGAGGGCAGGTGGACCCGGGCGGGGCTGCCCGTCCGGTAGCGCAGCCGGACGAGCCGCAGCCGCAGCGGGGCGGCCCGCTTGAACGCGACCTTGCGCCGGCGCAGCCTCCCCAGCGACGGCAGCGGCGTGCCGGTGGCGCGCTGCACCTCGCCCATCCGCAGCCACACGGTGCCGGGCGCGGTGAGCTTGGCCGGCAGCAGGAAGTTCAGGCTGCAGGCGAGGTCGGCGCGCCGCGAACGGAGCTGGGCCGGTGTCGTCCCCGACCGGGACGGGTCGAGCTCCGCCGTGCCGAGCGCGGGAACCGAGAGCCACGGCCCGCCGGCGGAGCGGGCGACCTCCAGCTCCCCGCGCACGGTGACCGGCTGCGGACAGGACAGGTACGCCCGCACGACCGTCGCCTTGCCCGCGACGAGGGGCACCGAGTGGTCGAGGTCCTGCACCACCTGGGTGACCTCGAGCCCGTCGAGCGCCACCAGTGGCGGCTGGTCGCCGGCGCCCCGGGCCCCGCCGTCGTCGGCCAGGTCCGCCAGCACCCGGGCGACGGCCGCGTCCTCGGGCACGTCGGGCGTGGTCAGCACGCGTGCGACGGCCCGGTCGGCGGCTCGGGCGAGCGCGATCTCGGCCTCGACGGCCGGTGACGGTGGGGAAGCGGTCAGCCTGCGGCCCATGGCAGCACCCTCCATCCGGGCCGTCATCCCGACGTCACGACCGCGTCACGTCCGGACGGTTCCGGACGCCGGGGTGGACACCGGCGGACCGAACGGGCAGCGGTGTATCCCGCGATGGGCAGACCTGTGTGCAGCCCTCACCGTTCCGAGCCGCCCGTCCGCGCGGGACGTCGGCGAAGCGGCGGTTCCATCCCCGAGTTCGCCGCCTTGGCGAGCGCCGGCGCTCGGTCGTGCAGCGACTTGCTGCATCCACTCTTGACTCCGGTTGGATACACCTCCTACGTTCGGTGGCGTGTCGAGCCCCGCGCTGGAGTCGGAGTCCTCCCCGGACCGGGTCACCTACCTGCACCAGGTGCTCCGGGAGTCGATCCTCAGCGGGGACATCGAGCCGGGCGCGGTGCTCACCCAGGCGGCGCTCGCCCGCGACCACAACGTGAGCCGGACGCCGCTGCGCGAGGCGCTCCGGCTGCTGCAGGCGGACGGCCTGGTCGACGTCAGGGAGCAGAGGCTCCGGGTCCGCCCGATGTCGTTCGACGACCTCGACGACCTGTACACGATGCGGATCACGATGGAGTCGCTGGGCGCGAGGATCACCGTCCCGAAGATGACGCCCGCGCACCTGGAGATGCTCAGGTCGCACCTGGATGCGATCGACGAGTTCGACCGGGTCGGCGACTTCGCGCAGCGCGAGGTGCCCCACGTCGCCTTCCACCGGGGACTGGTGAGTCTCGCGGGTCCCAGCCTGGTGTCGGCCTTCGACGAGTACAACGCCTTGACCACCAGGTATCGCCGGCTGCAGTCCACCCAGCCGCGCGCCTACGCGTTGGCCGCGCAGGAACACCGGGCGATCCTCAGCGCCTGCGAGGCGGGCGACGCGGAGGCGGCCGCCCAGAGGCTGGCGTACCACCTGGCCCGGGTGGCGCTGACCCTGGTCGCCGAGCTCGCCCCCACGAGGGATCCCGCCAACCTGCGGACCTCGATCAGGTTCGCGTGCGGCGGCCACGAGGTCGATCCCGCGTTCGCGGCGCCGCAGCCGTTCGAGAGCACCCCGTGATCCCCGAGCTGTCCGACAGCCCCTTCCACGTCGCACTCGTGGTGGACGACGTGCGGCGTCATGCCGATCTGATGACGCGTCGGTACGGGTGGACCTGGACTCCGATCCGCACGCGGCACCAGACCTACCGCGAGTTCCCGTCCGGGCTGGTCCGCGAGGTCGACGTCGACGTCTGCTTCTCCACGCACGACCCGTTCCGGATGGAGCTCATCTCGTCGGCGTCCGGGAGCCCGTGGGAGGTGTCCGACGGCCAGGCGTTCCACCACCTCGCGTGGTGGGTCGACGACCTGGCCGCCGTCTCGGCGGCGCTCCTGGAACGAGGAGCGGTGCCCGAGGCCCACGGCGTCGATCCCGACAGCGGACGCGAGCCCGCTCGCTTCGCCTACTTCACCGAGGCCGGCGTGCGCATCGAACTGCAGGAGACATCGCGGCGGCCCGACTTCGAGGCCTGGTTCGCCGAGTAGAGCACGACCCCGACCAACGGAGCGAGGAGTCGAGAGTGCTGCACCGAGAAGACAACGACCTGCTGACCCGGACCGGGGCGGACACGCCGGGCGGGCGGTTCATGCGCCGGTACTGGCTGCCGGCCCTGCTGGAAGCGGAGTTGCTCGACCACCAGCCGGTCCGGGTGAGACTGCTGGGTGAGTCCCTGGTCGCCTTCAGGACGGCGGACGGCTCGATCGGGTTGCAGGACGAGCGCTGCCCGCACCGGGGAGCATCCCTGGGGCTGGCGCGGTGCGAGCCGGACGGGATCCGCTGCCTCTTCCACGGGTGGAAGTTCGGACCCGACGGGAACGTGCTCGACCTCCCGACCGAGCCGGAGGGCCGTCAGCGGCTCAAGGACAGGATCCCGGTGCGGTCGTTCCGCACCCGGATCGCCGGCGGGATCGTGTGGGCCTACCTGGGGCCGCCCGGGAGCGAGCCCGAGTTCCCCGACTTCGCGCCCTTCTCCGCCGGACCGGGGCACTGGCACGCCTCCAAGCTCCACCTCGAGTGCAACTACCTGCAGGGAGTGGAAGGCAGCCTCGACCCGGCCCACGTGTCGGCACTCCACAGCTCGCAGACGACCGGGGCCGCGGCCGGGAGCTCGCTGGGGATGACGATGTCCAGCACCGCACCGAGCCTGGAGGTGGACGAGTCCTGGTTCGGCTTCCGGCTGGCGGCCCGCAGGCCGGGGCCGCAGGCGGGAACCGAGTACCTGCGGATCACGGCGTTCGCCTATACGTGCTTCACCTTCCTGCCCGGGGAGGACAAGGTGCTGTGCGCGTGGGTGCCCATCGACGACCACCACTGCTGGCAGTACTGGCTCTTCTACGACCACGAGAACGAGCTCGACCACGACCTGCTCTTCGACCGCCTCGGGCTGGAGATCGTCGACCACCAGCACCGTCGCACCTCGTTGCGACAGGACGGCTGGCCGCAGGATCGCGCCGCCATGACGGCCGGTCACTTCTCCGGCATCAGGGGGATCGCCGAGGAGGACTGCGTCATCCAGGAGAGCCAGGGCTCCATCTCCGACCGGTCCACCGAACACCTCGGATCCAGCGACCTCGGGGTCGCCCGGATGCGGCGGATGATGCTCCGGGCGATCCGCGCGTCCGAGGAGGGTGACCCCCCGGCGATCAGGGAGTCGAGTGGTCGCTACCGGGAGATCGAGCGCGTCGACGAGGTGATCCCCGACGGGCTGGCCTGGAAGTCGCGGATCTCCGGCCGGTGAGGACCTCCGTGGTGGTCGAACGCAACGCCGGAGGCCGGCACGTCTCCAGGTCGGCGGACCGTGCTGGTTGCGGCCGGGTCGGCGCCGCTCGCTCCGGCCTGGCGTGGGGGGTGTAGGGGGATGCGACTGGGCTCGACGCGCACAGGCGGAAGCGCGCACCTGGTGGCCGCGGTCGATCAGGACCGTGTCCTCGACCTCACGGCGATGGCCGACGACGGCGGGCCCGACGTCCTCCGTGGGATCACCGACGTGGGCGCCCTGCTCGCGGCGGGACCGCCGGCGGTCGAGGCGGCCCGCTCGGTCCTCGGCTCGGCCCACGGCTCGGCGCACACCCTCGACGTCGCCGACGTGCTGCTGGACGCACCGGTCCTCCGGCCCTCCAAGATCATCTGTGTCGGCCTCAACTACACGAAACACGCCCACGAAGCCGGTCTGGAGCCGCCGGCCCGGCCCATCCTCTTTCCCAAGTGGCCGAACTCCCTGGTGGGGAACGGAGTGCCGATCAGCGATCTCGGGCTGACCGCGGAGTTGGACTACGAGGCCGAGCTGGCCATCGTGATGGGCCGCCGGGCCAGCCGCGTGAGCGAGTCCGAGGCGCTGGACCACGTCTTCGGTTTCACGATCCTCAACGACGTCAGTGCCCGGGACCTCCAGCACAGCGATCCCGGGAGCCAGTGGTCGTGGGGGAAGGCGCTGGACGGGTTCGCCCCGTTGGGTCCGTGGGTGGCCGCGAAGGAGGAGATCGCGGACTGGCGGGAGCTCCGCCTGACGACACACGTGAACGGGGAACTGCGGCAGGACGAGCTCTGCGGCGACATGGTCTTCGGGGTCGAGGAACTCGTGTCGTGGATCAGTCGCGGCGTCACCCTCGAGCCCGGGGACATCATCGCCACGGGCACTCCGTCCGGGGTGGGCTTCGGCTTCACACCGCCGGAGTACCTCGTGCCCGGGGACCTGGTCGAGGTCTCACTGACCGGCGTCGGGACGCTCGTGTCCCCGGTCGTCAGGTCACCCCACTCGCCGCGCTGAAGCCGGCACCGGTCTTCCCCGTCCCGTGGTCGTCACGAAGGCGAACGGCATGCGCGGGATCCGCTCCACCCGGTCGCAGTCTCGCGCCGGTCCCTCGAATGACTCACTAGGAGTTCGCATGATCGGTTCCCGAACCCCGCTCCGGGCCGTCGGCAGACCCGCACTGGCCGGCCTCGTCGCGCTCGCACTCGTCTCCGGCTGCGGATCCGGCGACGACCCCGCCGAGTCCTCGGGTGCAGCGGCGAGCACCGAGCTGACGACTGTCCGCGTGGGCATGTTCCCGGCTGCGGACGTCGCCCCGATCTTCCTCGGGATCTCGCAGGGGTTCTTCGAGGAGGAGGGGCTCGAGCTGGAGACGCAGATGCTGGGCGGCGGGGCGGCCGTGACGGCAGCGGTGGTCGCCGACGAGGCCGACATCGGCTTCTCCAACGTGGCCTCCCTGGTCATCGCCCGGAGCCAGGGGCTCCCGATCACGATCGTCGCGCCCGCGACCCAGGCCGGGGCGGACGCGTCCGAGGCGAACGCCGGCGTCTTCGTCCCGATGGACAGCGACATCCAGGATGCGGCCGGCCTGGCCGGCAAGACCGTGGCGGTCAACGCCCTCGGCAACATCCTCGAGATGACGCTGCGCGAATCGCTGGATCAGGCCGGCGTGGACCCCTTCGCCGTCAACCTCGTCGAGATCCCGTTCCCGGACATGCCGGCGATGCTGGACTCCGGGCAGGTCGACGCGGCGTTCGTCATCGAGCCCTTCGCGACCCAGATCCTCGGTGGCGGGAACGCGCGTGTCGTGGCCACCCCCTACGAGGAGACGACTCCCTCGCTCACCGGGGCGGTGTACTTCACGACGGAGTCCTTCGTGGAGTCGGACGGGGACACGGCCGCGGCGTTCCAGCGGGCCCTGGCGCAGTCGGTGGAGTACGCCCAGGAGAACCCGGACGAGCTGCGGGCCGCGGTGGGCGACTACACCGAGATCTCCGAGGACGTCATCAACGAGATGGTCTTCCCCCAGCTGGCCGCGGACGTGCCGCGCGACATGATCGAGCTCTACGTCGACCTCCTGACCGAGTACGGGATGGTCACCGGCGATGTCGACGTCGACGGGCTGATGGCCGGCCTGGACTGACCGGGGCGCTCATCGATCGCACCGAGCCGTCCCACGCGTCCGCGTCAGCAGCGGATCGCGTGGGACGGCGGCGCGCCCGGGCTCGTCACCCGTCGGGCAGTCCCCGGAGCCCCGACGAGTCGCACGCCGGGCCGGACTCGGCAGCGGTCAGTTCTGTGCCGCGAGCCGGATGCCCCTATCCAGCCGAACGGTCAGCACACTCGGGAGGCGCTCCAGGCGGGCCTGCATGAGGTCGGCCTCGTCGTCGTCGGCGGTACACCCGATGCACAGGCGCCACTGCCCCTGGCCGGCCTCTTCGGCCTCCAGCCGGGTGATCTGGTGGTTGCGCCCGTTGAGCATCATGACGACCCGCTGCACGCTGATCAGGTCGGAAACGGTGACGAAGACCTTCAGGCTGTGGTCGACGGCGACATGGCGGTGGTGACGGAACACTGGATTCTCCGAGCCCCACGGGCTTCTGCGATCGGACGGGGTTCTCTCGTCGTGGTGTCGCCGGACCCGCCGTCGCGAGAGTCAGCTCGCGGCGAGCCCGCAGGGAATCCGTCGTCCGTGCACCTCCGCAGCCTACGGAGTGACGCGGCCGACTGCCAGTGCTCGTTCCCGCCGGCGGTTCGGAGTCAGGAGTCGGCCGGGCGGCCGCTGTCGTCCGGCAGGAGCGCCCGGACGAGCGGGACGCCGGGGCGGTAGGCCAGGTGCCGGTAGGACGGCGCGTCGAGGACGGCGAGGTCGGCCCGGGCGCCGGGACCGAGGTGCCCGACGTCCGGACGCCGCAGCGCCGCCGCTCCGCCGGCGGTCGCTGCCCACAGCGCCTCGACCGGCGTCATCCCCATCTCCCGGACGGCGAGCGCGATGCAGAACGGCATCGACGTCGTGAAGCTGCTGCCCGGGTTGCAGTCGGTGGCCAGGGCCACGGGAACCCCCGCCGACAGCAGCCGCCGGGCGTCGGGGTACGGCGACCGGGTGGAGAACTCGGCGCCCGGCAGCAGCGTCGCGACCGTGGTCCCACCGGCGAGCGCGTCCACGTCGGCGTCGGTCAGGTGGGTGCAGTGGTCGGCGCTGGCCGCGCCGAGCTCCACCGCCAGCTGCACGCCGGGGCCCGGCGCGAGCTGGTTGGCGTGCACCCGGAGCGGCAGCCCGCGGGCCCGGCCGGCCTCCAGCACGGCCCGCGCCGCCGCGCCGTCGAAGGCGTGCGCGGAGGCCGGCTCGCAGAAGACGTCGATCCACCGGGCGACCGGGGCGCACGCGTCGAGCATCGGACCGGTGACGAGGGCGACGTAGTCCTCGGTGCGGCCGGCGTACTCGGCCGGCACCACGTGCGCGCCGAGGAAGGTGGTCTCGGGGGTGACCTCCGCGGCCAGCCGCAGGCACCGCGCCTCGTCCTCGACGGTCAGCCCGTAGCCGCTCTTGACCTCCACCGTCGTCGTGCCCTGGCCGCGCAGCTCGGCCACCAGGCCGCCGAGCCGGCCGCGCAGGACGTCGTCGGAGGCGGAGCGGGTCGCGGCGACGGTGGCCGAGATGCCGCCGCCGTCGTAGCGCGCGCCGGCCATCCGGGCCTCGAACTCGGCGGCCCGGTCGCCGGCGAAGACCAGGTGGGTGTGGCTGTCGACGAAGCCGGGGACGACCGCGCGGCCGCCGACGTCGATCCGAGCGTCGGCCGCGGGGGCGTGCCGCCGCGACCCGGTCCAGGCGACGGCGCCGTCCTCGACGACCACGGCCGCGTCGGCGACCAGACCCAGCGGCCCGGCCCCGGCGGCGGGGTCGTTGGTGACGAGCTCCGCGATGCCGGTGACCAGGGTGCTCACCCGGGGTCGGTTCACGCGTCGTCCCACAGCGGATCGATGGCCGCGGCGAGCAGGTGGCCCACGTCGCCCAGGACGTGCCGGCCCTCCTCGACGACGACCCGGCCGTCCACCACGACGGTGTGCACGTCGGCGCCCCCGGCGGCCATGACCAGCTGGTCGGGGGCGCAGCCGGCCGTCCGGGGCGTGTCGGTGCGGACGGCGACCAGGTCGGCCCGCTGCCCGGGCGCGATCCGGCCGGCGTCGGGCCAGCCGAGGGCGCGGTGCCCGTCGACGGTGAGCGCGGCGACGAGCGCGGCCGGGCGGAACCGGCCGCGCTCGCCGGTGACCAGCCGCTGGTGGCTCTCGAGCAGCCGGGCCTCGCCAAGCAGGTCGGTGAGCGCGGACTGGTCGCTGCCCAGGCACAGCGGCGAGCCGGCGTCCCGCAGCCGGCGGAACGGGCCGACGCCGTCGGCGAGGTCGGCCTCGGTGCTGGGGCATCCGCAGACCGTCGTGCCGCTGGACCCGAGCAGGACCACGTCGTCGTCGGTCAGGTGGGTGGCGTGCACGGCGGTGGTGCTCGGGCCGAGGATGCCGTGCCGGTGCAGGAGCGCGGTCGGGGTGCTGCCGTGGACGGCGAGGCAGGCCTCGTTCTCGGCCGGCTGCTCGGAGAGGTGCACGTGCAGGGGACGGCCTCGGGCCGCCTCGGCGACCCGGCCGAGCTGCGCGGCGGGCACCGCGCGCACGGAGTGCACGGCGGCGCCGATCCGGATCCCCGGTCGCTCGGGGAGCGCGGCCACCCGTTCGGCCCAGGCCTCGGCGTCCCCGTCCGAGAACCGCGTCTGGACCTCGTCCAGGGGCAGGTACCCGCCGGCCGACAGCCCTCCGGTCAGGTAGACGGTGTCCAGCAGGGTCAGCCGGACGCCGGCGTCGGCGGCGGCCTGCACCAGCGCCTCGGCCATCGCGTTGGGATCGGGATACCGCCCGCCGCCGGGCGGGTGGTGCAGGTAGTGGAACTCGCCGACGCAGGTGACGCCGGCCAGGGCCATCTCCGCGTACGTCGCCCGCGCCAGGGCGAGGTGGCGGTCGGGGTCCAGCCGGGCGGCGACGGCGTACACGCGCTCGCGCCAGGTCCAGAAGGTGCCGCCGGAGTCGTGCGTTCGGCCGCGCAGGGCCCGGTGGAAGGCGTGCGAGTGCGCGTTGGCGAGGCCGGGGAGCACCTGGCCGGCGAGCACGTGGTCCCCGGCCGCGGGCGTGGGCGCTCGCCCGACCGCGGTGATCCGGCCGCCGTCGACGACGACCCGGACGCCCGCCCCGGGGCCGTCGTCCAGCTGCGCGGACTCGCACCACCAGGTGGTCAGCACGCGAGGTCCTCGACCACCCGGGCGAGCGCGGCGACCCCGGCGGCGCAGTCGTCCGGGTCGGCGTGCTCGGCGGGGGAGTGGCTGACGCCGGTCGGGTTGCGGACGAACAGCATCGCCGTCGGGACGCCGGCCGCGGCCAGGACGCCGGCGTCGTGGCCGGCCCCCGTGGCGAGCACCGGGCAGGAGCCCCCGTCGGTGCCGAGGAGGGTGGCCAGCCGGTCGCGCAGCGCGGGGTCGAAGGGCGTGGCCGGCGTCCACGACTCCTCGACCGGTTCGGCGCCCGCCGCCCGGCCCACGTCCCGGACCACGGCGCGCACCTCGTCGTCCAGCGGACCGCGGGCGTCGAGCCAGGCGGTGACCTCGGACGGGATGGCGTTGACGCCGTTGGGTCGGACCCGCACCTTGCCGACGGTGGCCAGCGAGCCGTACCGCGCGGCCGCGGCCCGGGCCTCGAGGACCGTCGCGGCCAGCGCGAGCATCGGGTCCTGCCGGTCGGCCAGCCGGGTGGTGCCGGCGTGGTCGGCCCGGCCGCGCAGGTCCAGCCGCCAGCGGCCGTGCGGCCAGATCGACGACCCGACGCCGACGGCCTCGGCACCGTCCACCAGCGCGCGGCCCTGCTCCACGTGCAGCTCCACGAAGGCGCCGATCCGGCGGAGGGCGGCGTCGTCGCGGCCGACGCTCCCGGCGTCGACCCCGGCGCGGTCCATCGCCTCGGCCATGGTGGTGCCGTCGTCGTCGGTCAGCGCCCGTGCCCGGTCGGGGTCGAGCGCGCCGGTGAGCAGCCGGGAGCCGGCGCAGGCGACGCCGAACCGGGCGCCCTCCTCGTCGGCGAAGCTGGCGATGCCGACGGGCCGCCGGAGCGCGGCCCGGTCGACCCGGTCGAGCGCGGCGAGGGCCGAGACGACGCCCAGCGGTCCGTCGAAGGCGCCGCCGTCGGGCACGGAGTCGAGGTGGCTGCCCAGCACCAGCCCGGGCTCCCCGGCGTCGGGGTCCGCCGTCCACGCCCAGAGGTTGCCGGCCCGGTCCGGCACGACGTCCAGACCGCGCCGCCGGGCCTCGCCGCCGAACCACTCGCGCAGCGTGGCGTCGGTGGGCGTCCAGGCGAACCGGCGGTACCCGCCCGTGGCGGCGTCCCGCCCGACGGGTGCCAGGTCCGCCCACATCGCCGCGAACGTGCTCACCCGGCGTCCCCAGGGGCCGAAGTGGCCACGTCGGCCCTCATGGGCCCTCCGTCATCGGAACCCGGAGACCGCGCTCCTCCGCGACCTGCGCGGCGAGCTCGTAGCCGGCGTCGACGTGCCGCAGGACGCCCGTTCCGGGGTCGTTGCGCAGCACCCGCGCCAGCTTGCGGGCGGCCAGGTCGGTGCCGTCGGCGACGCTGACCTGCCCGGCGTGGATGGACCGGCCCATGCCGACGCCGCCGCCGTGGTGGATGGACACCCAGGTGGCGCCGGACGCGGTGCTGACCAGGGCGTTGAGCAGCGGCCAGTCGGCGATGGCGTCCGACCCGTCGGCCATGGCCTCCGTCTCCCGGTACGGCGAGGCGACGGAGCCGGCGTCGAGGTGGTCGCGGCCGATGACGATCGGCGCCGAGATCTCCCCGGAGGCGACCAGCTCGTTGAAGCGGAGGCCGGCGACGTCGCGCTCGCCGTACCCGAGCCAGCAGATCCGGGCCGGCAGCCCCTGGAAGGCGACCTTGTCCTGTGCCGCGCGGATCCAGCGCTGCAGGTGGTCGTCGTCGGGGAACAGGTCGAGGACGGCGCGGTCGGTCGCGGCGATGTCGGCCGGGTCCCCGGAGAGCGCCGCCCACCGGAAGGGGCCCCTGCCGGAGCAGAACAGCGGCCGGATGTAGGCGGGCACGAAGCCGGGGAACGCGAACGCCCGCTCGAAGCCGCCCTGGCGGGCCTCGTCCCGGATCGAGTTGCCGTAGTCGAAGACCTCGGCCCCGGCGTCGAGGAACCCGACCATCGCCTCCACGTGCCGGGCCATCGAGGCGCGGGCGCGGTCGGTGAACTCCTCGGGCTTGGCCTCGGCGTAGTCGTGCCAGTCGCCGGGGTCGACGCCCTCCGGCAGGTAGCTGAGCGGGTCGTGCGCGGAGGTCTGGTCGGTGACGACGTCGACCTCCACGCCGCGGCGCAGCAGCTCGGGGACCACCGTGGCCGCGTTGCCCTCCAGCCCGACCGACAGCGCCCGCCGGTCGCGCTTGGCGGCCAGGCAGCGCGCGACGGCGTCGTCGAGGTCGTCGGCCACCTCGTCGAGGTACCGGTGCTCGACGCGGCGGCGCAGCCGGGCGCCGTCGACGTCGACCACCAGGCAGACGCCGCCGTTCAGGGTGACCGCGAGCGGCTGGGCGCCGCCCATCCCGCCGCAGCCGCCGGTCAGCGTCAGGGTTCCGGCGAGCGTGCCGCCGAACCGCTTGGCCGCCACGGCCGCGAAGGTCTCGTAGGTGCCCTGCAGGATCCCCTGCGTCCCGATGTAGATCCAGGACCCCGCCGTCATCTGGCCGTACATGGTCAGGCCCAGGTGCTCCAGGCGCCGGAACTCCGGCCAGGTGGCCCAGTCGCCCACCAGGTTGGAGTTGGCGATCAGCACCCGGGGCGCCCACTCGGAGGTCTGCAGCACGCCGACCGGGCGGCCGGACTGGACGAGCATCGTCTCGTCGTCGGCCAGCGTGGTGAGGGTCGCCACCATGGCGTCGAAGCTGCGCCAGTCGCGCGCGGCACGGCCGGTGCCGCCGTAGACGACCAGGTCGTCGGGGCGCTCGGCGACGTCGGGGTCGAGGTTGTTCTGCAGCATCCGCAGCGGGGCCTCGGTCTGCCAGCTCCGGGCCGTGAGGGTGGTGCCGCGCGGGGACCGTACGGGTCGTGCGCCGTCCATGGTGGCTCTCCTCGTCTCGGCGGGGTCAGGTCAGGGGCAGTCCCGTGGCCCGGAGCAGGGCCCCGTCGGTCACCAGGCCGACGACGGTCTCGATCTCCGGTGCGAGGTGCCGGTCCGGTCCGGGACCGCCGACGCCGGCGGCGCGGACCGCGTCGCGGACGGCGGCCGTCGCCGGGGCCGGCTGCAGCGGGGCCCGGAGGTCCAGGGCCCGGGCAGCGGTCAGGACCTCGACGGCGAGGACGCGGGTGAGCCCGTCGACCACGCGCCGCAGCTTGCGGGCGGCCGCCCAGCCCATCGAGACGTGGTCCTCCTGCATCGCGGAGGAGGGGATGCTGTCGACGCTGGCCGGCACGGCGAGCCGCTTGAGCTCGCCGACGATCCCGGCCGCCGTGTACTGCGCGATCATGTGCCCGGAGTCGACCCCGGGTGCGTCGGCCAGGAACGGCGGCAGCCCGTTGCTGCGCGCGGCGTCGAGGAAGCGGTCGGTGCGCCGCTCGCTCATCCCGGCGACGTCGGCGGCCGCGATCGCGAGGAAGTCGAGGACGTAGCCGACCGGCGCGCCGTGGAAGTTGCCGTTGGACTCCACCCGGCCGTCGAGGGTGATCACCGGGTTGTCGATGGCGGCGGCGAGCTCGCGGTCGGCGACCGCGGCGGCGTGGGCGACGGTGTCGCGGGCCGCGCCGTGCACCTGCGGGGCGCACCGCAGCGAGTAGGCGTCCTGGACGCGCGTGCACTCGGGCCCGCGGTGGCTGGCCATCACGCCGCTGCCGCGCAGGAGCAGGCGCAGGTTGGCGGCCGAGTCCGCCTGCCCCGGGTGCGGCCGCAGCGCCTGGAGGTCCGCGGCGAAGACGGCGTCGGTGCCGAGCAGGGCCTCGACGCTCATGGCCGCCGCGACGTCGGCGGTCGTCAGCAGCCGGCGCAGGTCGGCGAGCGCGAGGACCAGCATCCCGAGCATCCCGTCGGTCCCGTTGACCAGTGCCAGCCCCTCCTTCTCGGCCGGCCGGACGGGATCGATGCCGTGCGCCCGCAGCGCCTCCGCGGCCGGGCGCAGCGCACCCGCGTCGTCCCGGAGCCGCCCTTCGCCCATCAGGGCGAGCGCGACGGAGGCCAGCGGGGCCAGGTCACCGGAACACCCGAGCGACCCGTACTCGTGCACGACCGGCGTGAGGCCGGCGTCGAGCGCCGCCGCGTAGGCCTGCGCCGTCTGCGGCCGGACGCCGGTGCGGCCGGTCGCCAGGGTGGACAGCCGCAGCAGCATCAGTGCCCGCACGACCTCCCGTTCCACCTCGGGCCCGGAGCCTGCGGCGTGGGAGCGGATGAGGCTGCGCTGCAACCGGGCGCGCTGCTCGACCGGGATGTGCAGGGTGGCCAGCGCTCCGAAGCCGGTCGAGACGCCGTAGTGCGGCCGGTCGTCCCGGGACAGGGCGTCGACGACGGCGCGGCTCCGGGCGATCTCCGCGAGGGCTGCGGGGTCCAGCCGTACGCCGCGGCCGTCGCGGGCGACGGACACCACGTCCTCGGGCCGGACCGGGCCGGTCCCGACGACCACGTGTTCGGCGGACATGGGGCCCATGGGACACCGGAACCGCCGGGCCGCCTAGACCTGTCCGCCCGCGCTGTATCACCGGAACCCCGCGCCGCCTCTTGATGGCATGGACCGCAGCCCATCCGCCGGCGTGGCACCCGGCGAGCGTCCTGCCGGCGGAACACCGCCGGAGCCGACGTACCAGCACGCCCTCGAGGTGGCGCTCGCGCTGGGCCGTGCGGACGGGCGCCTGGCGGTCGACGTCGAGCCGGACGGCGAGCCGGCCGCGGCGGGGCCGGTGTGCCACGGGCTCGACCCGGAGGAGTTCGCCGGCCTCGTTTGGGGTGCCGGAGCGGGGACCGCCCCCACCGGGGTCCTGCTCAACGCCCCGCTCTGGTACGCGCACGGCTTCCGCGAGGCCCTGGCGACCGCCCGCGCCCAGCGGGGGAGCAGCCCGCACCCGACTCCGCCCGGGGTCGGTCCGGGCCCCACCACAGAGAGACAGGAGATCCCGATGACGATGCCCAGCACGTCCGCCGGGCGGCGCGACAGCGACCCCCGCGGAACCCGCCCGGTCATCCCCGTTCCGCGCCCGCCCGCCGACGACGACGTGCCCGAGGAGGCGACGCCGACCGAGCAGTGGGTGACCTACCCGGGCGTCCACTACGCCCTCGAGCGGATCGCGGCGCTCCGGCGGGCGGACACCGACCCGGACCGCGTGCACCGCGCCTGACCTCCGGCGTGGCGCCGGCCACCGGAGTCCGGCGCCACGCACGGGGCGCAGGATCGCGGCCGCGAACCTAGGCTCCGGGCATGCCTCATTTCGACGTGGTCGTCCTCGGTGCGGGCCCTGGGGGATACGTGGCGGCGATCCGGGCTGCACAGCTCGGGAAGAGCGTTGCCGTCGTCGAGGAGAAGTACTGGGGCGGGGTGTGCCTGAACGTCGGCTGCATCCCGTCCAAGGCGCTGCTGCGCAACGCCGAGCTCGCCCACCTGGTGACGACGGAGGCGAAGACCTTCGGGATCAACGGTGAGGTCTCCTTCGACTTCGGCGCCGCCTACGACCGGAGCCGCGTGGTGGCCGACGGCCGGGTCAAGGGCGTGCACTTCCTGATGAAGAAGAACAAGATCACCGAGTTCGACGGCTGGGGGACCTTCACCGACCCGCACAGCCTGCACGTGGCCCTGACCCAGGGCGGCTTCGAGAACGTCACCTTCGACAACGTCATCCTGGCGCCCGGCGCGGCCACCCGGCTGCTCCCGGGCACCTCGCTGTCGGAGCGGGTGGTCACGTACGAGGAGCAGATCATGACGCGGGACCTCCCGCGGAGCCTGATCATCGCCGGCGCGGGGGCCATCGGCGTCGAGTTCGCCTACGTCATGGCCAACTACGGCGTGAAGGTCACCATCGTCGAGTTCCTCGACCGGGTGCTGCCGCTGGAGGACGAAGAGGTCTCCAAGGAGCTCGCCAAGCGCTACCGCAAGCTGGGCGTCGAGGTCCTGACCTCCACGAAGGTCGAGCGGATCGAGGACTCGGGGGACACCGTCACCGTCACCGTCTCCGACGCCAAGGGCACCCGGGACCTGCAGGCGGACAAGGTCATGCAGGCGATCGGGTTCCGGCCGCGAGTGGACGGCTACGGCCTGGAGAAGCTGGGTGTGGACGTGACCGATCGCGGTGCCATCGCGATCGACGACCACATGCGCACCAACGTCCCCCACGCCTACGCGATCGGCGACGTCACGGCCAAGCTGATGCTGGCGCACGTGGCCGAGGCCCAGGGGGTCGTCGCGGCCGAGACCATCGCGGGCGCGGAGACCCAGGAGCTGGACTACGTGATGATGCCGCGGGCCACGTTCTGCCAGCCGCAGGTGGCCAGCTTCGGCTGGACCGAGGCCCAGGCGCGGGAACTGGCCGACCAGAACGGCTGGAAGGTGACGGTCGCCAAGTTCCCCTTCACCGCGAACGGCAAGGCCCAGGGCCTGGCCGACCCCGGTGGCTTCGTCAAGCTCATCGCCGACGAGACCTACGGCGAGCTGCTCGGCGGCCACCTGATCGGCCCCGAGGTGACCGAGCTGCTGCCCGAGCTGACGCTCGCGCAGAAGTGGGACCTGACCGCCACGGAGCTCGCGCGCAACGTGCACGCCCACCCGACGCTCAGCGAGGCTCTGCAGGAGGCGTTCCACGGCCTGACCGGCCACATGATCAACCTCTGAGGTCCGCCCGCGGAGGTCAGCCCCGGAGTCGCACCGGCAGCCGGGTCAGCCCGCGCATCAGGATGCTGGTGCGCCAGCTCAGCTCGTCCGGCCCGGCGGCCAGCGCCAGGTCGGGGAACCGGGCGAGCAGCGTCCGGAACGCGACGTCACCCTCCAGCCGGGCCAGGGGTGCGCCGAGGCAGTGGTGCAGCCCGAAGCCGAAGGCCAGGTGACCGGTCGTGTCGCGGTGCGGGTCGAGGTCGTCGGCGGCCGGGAACCGGTCGGGGTCGCGGTCGGCGGACGCCAGGGCGACCAGCACCACCTCGTCGGCCGGGATGGTGCACCCGCCGATCTCCACCGGCTCGGTGGTGTGGCGGAAGGTGGCCAGGTTGACGGGGCCGTCGAAGCGGAGGAACTCCTCCACCGCGCGCGGGACCAGGTCGGGGTCGGCGCGCAGCTCGGCGAGCCGGTCGGGAGCCCGGAGCAGGGCGAGCACGCCGTTGCCGATCAGGTTGACCGTCGTCTCGTGACCGGCCACCAGCAGCAGGAACGCCATCGACACCGTCTCGTCGGCCGAGAGCCGGTCGGCGTCGTCCGAGGCGGCGACGATCGCCGACAGCATGTCGTCGGCCGGCCGCGCCCGCTTCTCCGCCACCAGGCCACCGAGGTACTGCGCGATGGCCAGACCCGCGGCGGTGCGGTCGGCGCCGGTGCCGTCGGAGGACAGCAGGGTGTTGGACCACCGGCGGAACGTCGTCCGTTCGGTGTCGGGCACCCCGAGCAGGTCGCAGATGACGCTCATGGGCAGCGGGAAGGCGAAGGCGTCGAGCAGGTCGACCTCCGGCGGCCCGGCGGCCATCCGGTCGGCGAGGTCGGCGGCGAGCGCCTCGATGCGCGGTCGCATCCCGGCGATCGCGCGCATCGTGAAGGCCCGGCTCACCAGCTTCCGCAGCCGGGTGTGGTCCGGCGGGTCGGAGCTGAGCATGTGCCGGCCGAGCTCCTGGGCGAACACGGCGCGGCGCTCCGGTGGCACGGGGTGCCGGTCCAGCACCCTGGCGAAGCCGGTGGCGTCCTTGGCCAGGCGCGGGTCGTTGAGCGCCCGCCGCGCGTCGTCGTAGCGGGTCACGATCCAGACCGGGAGGCCCACCGGCGTGCGCGCCCGCGCGACCGGGCCCTCGGCGCGGAGCCGGGCGTAGAGGGCGTACGGATCGGCGAAGAAGGCCGCGTCCAGTTCCACCACGTCGTCGGCGGTCCGGACGGCGCCTGATCGAGCGTCTCCCATCGCCCGAGGCTCCTCGGGGGTGGGGATCGGCACAACCCCCGCCGCGCCGGCCCCGCGCAGCGGCCACGACCGGTCAGAGTCCAACGGCTCTGGTCGCGTCAGGTCGGGAGAGCCATCGTTCCGAAAACGCACCGTCTCGCGCGCGCTGCACGGAGGAACGTCTCGTCCGGCGACGTGGGATCGGTGGGGGAGCGCCGGCTCTGCACCGGTCAGCGCGTCGCGCAGGGCTCGCCGCGGCGGTCGCCCGGGTACCTCGCCCCGGCGGTCGCCCGGGGTACCTCGCCCCGAGGTCGACCCCCAGGCCGTCGAGACTCGCCCCCCGGGCGCCCGCGACCCGCCGACCCGGGCACCGGACCGGCCGCGCTGCCGGCCGACATCCTCCGACCGACGATGCGGATCGGGAAACACCATGGCTCGCTCCACTCCTGCACGTCGTCGCGGCGTCGTCGTCGCGACAGCCCTGCTCCTCCTCGGACTTCCGCCCGCGGCGGCCGCCCACCCCGACGGTCCGCGCGGCTCACGGGACCCGGGGGTGGTCCTCGCCTGGAACGCGATCGCCTGGCGCACCATCGGTGTCGAGGGCCAGAAGGCCGCGCCGGTGGCGCAGTTCTACCTCGGCCTCGTGTCGACGGCCGTCTACACAACGCGGTCGTGACGGTCGAGGGCGACGGCGAACCGACGCTCGACCAGCCGCGCGTCGGCTGAACGACGGGCGGCACCTCGGCCGCGGGGTGGCCGAGCACGTCGTCGACGGCTGGTTCTCGTCCACACACGGAGGACACGACTGAGACGGGTCAGCCGGCGTCCAGCAGCCCCAGCCGCTCCAGCACCCCGACCAGGTACAGCCGCCGGGGCCGGATCAACCCGGGCACGTTGCACCACCCGGAGCCGGCCACCTCCGCCATCCGGCCGAGCGCGCGGTCGACCGCGGCTCGTGCGTCCTCCGGCAGCTGCGCGTAGACCTCGACGAGCTGCGCGCCGGTCAGCTCCGGCAGCCGGCGCGCGCCGGTCACCGCAGCGACCGCATCGTCCACGGGGCCCACGACGGCGGCCGGCGGCAGGGGCACCGGTGCGGTCACCGGCGGGGGAGCGGCGTCCGCCGCCCGGGGCCGCTGCGCCGCAGGACCCCCGCCCGCGAGCAGTCTGCGCAGGTAGGCACCGGGGTTCTTGATCTCGGAGAACCGCGCGGAGATCTCCCGCAGGGCGGCGTCGAGCACGTCCGGGTCGGCGGTCCGGACTACGGACTCGGCGTCGAACACGCCCCACTGCCCGAGGAGGGCGACCACCTCGGCCATCGGCAGCCCGGCGACGGCGGTCGCTGCCGGCGGCATCGCCGGACGGGACCCGTCGAGCGCAGACCCGGTCGACGGCGGCGTCAGCCGCGCGTCGGCGGACGAGAGGGATGAATGATCGTCATTCATCCCATCCTCATGACGGTGACTGCGGACGCCGGTGTCGGAGAACCTGTCACCGGTGCGACCTGCGGGTTCCAGCCCGACGTCAGGTTCGCTGACACCGGTCGGCCCGATGTCAGCTTTCCCGACACCGGCTGTCGGGACACCGGTGTCAGCTCCCGTGACGACGGTGGAGGGGTCACCCAGCGGGCGGTCACTGTGCGTGAGGGTCTGCCGGCGTTCGACCGCGCGGTACAGCTCGGGGCAGAGCACGTACCGGCCGCGGCCGAACCGGTCGGGACGCCCGCCCACGCCGCGGGCCTGCTGGCGGTCGAGGAAGCCGGCCTGCTCCAGCTGGGTGACCAGCTCGCCGGCCTTCTGCCGGCTGCAGCCCAGCTGCTCGGCGAGCTTCGTGGCGTTGGTGTCGACGACGAGCCGGAAGCCGTCGTCGCCGGCCATGCAGATCAGGGTGAACAGCGCCGAGAACAACCGGACACCCAGCGCCTTCTGCAGCTGCAGGGCGGCCTCGGGCATGACGGTCACCTTCAGCCCGCCACCGGGAGCGAGCCCGTCTGTGGTGTAGGCCGCGATGGTCTTGGTGACCTCGAAGACGAGCGACGGCCGGGCGACCGTCGGCGTGCTGTCCCCCGGGCGCGGGGGAGCGGAGTGGGGCGTCATTGGCGTCTTTCCGGGCGCAGGGCGCACGGCACCGCGGGAGCGGACACGTGCGTCCTGAAGGAACAACGAAGACATCCCGGACGGACCACTGCTAGCCTCGTGGTGTCGACTCCGCAGGCTCTCAGAGTCCGTCGGGCGTGCGTGGCATCAGCTTGGGGCTGGTGCCACGTCTCGTTTCTGGAGGGATGTCAGCTCACGACGTCCCTCTCGGGACGACGGCGGCCCGCATCACGCGGCGTCGGTGACGACGTCCGGCACGGTCAGCGTGGTCACCAGCAGCGAGGCGACCGGCTCCGGGTAGTCGCGCAGGTACTCCACCAGGCCGCTCGGGTCGTCGAGGAGCTCGACGTCGCCGTCCCGGTCGATGACGACCAGACCGTTCCAGCCGGGCCGCAGCCGCTTGCGCTTGAGCCGCAGCGCGTCGCTGAGCCGGCGCAGCTGCTCGCCGCGGACACCGAGCCGGTGCGCGGCCATCGCGAAGCGGCCGACGGCCAGGTCGCTGGTCGAGTACAGGACCGGACGGGTGTCCCCGCGGCTGCGGCGCTGCTCGGCGCCGAGGACGCCGGCGCGCTCGAAGGTGTCCAGCTCGGTCGCCGTCAGCCCGAGGTCGGTCTCGACCTGTGCGCGGGTGTAGAAGCCCGGCTCACGGGAGGTGCGGCGGGCCCGGGTGGGGGCCGTGGTGCTGGTCGCCAAGGGACCTCCTCGACTCGCGTTGATCATTCCCCCGCATCCTGGCACGGGCCGCGGGGCAGCCCGGCGCGACTCGCGGGGCCCGTCCCGGTAGTTCACCGGTGCCGGTCGGCTCTCGTCCCACTCGGGGGGTTCACCCCGGAAGCCGTCCGCACACGCGCGGCTGCTCGGGGGAGGATGTCCCCGAGTTGCGCAACGAAGGGGAGTATTACGCAAGGGTGTCGGAGGGCGATCGACCCCAGTTACGCAAAGAGGCGAATGCTGGTCCATTGCGTAAACGCTGTGGGGTTGGCTGTGCCGCGTTGTTCCCGGTACGGCTCTGCGGAAGACTGTTGCGCAACAGTGGACGAGGGGGTTTGCGCACCATGACCGATCCGCCGGCCGATGACGGGGCGGCCGTCGGCGGCGACGGGGACTTCCTGACGGTCGAGCAGATGGCCCAGCTCCGCCGGGTCACCCCTGCCGCCATCCGGGCGCAGCTGCGGGCCGGCACCCTCGCCGGGCACCAGGTGCTCCAGGGACAGCGGACGGTCTGGCGGATCCCGGCGGGCGCGGCCCGGCGCTCCCCGGAGACGTCGGGAGGATCCCCGCCCCGGACTCCGCGGGATCCGGAGGCGGCGCGCTCCTCCGCGCCGGCGACCCCGTCCGTTCCGCAGCCGGTGCCGTCGGCGCCCGGGCGGGAGGCTCCCACCGCGCCGGCCGCGGTGCCGTCCGCTCCGGTGCCGTCCGCCCGGCTCGAGGCCCTCGAGTCCGAGGTGCGCCGGCTGCGACGGCAGCTGTCGGCGCTGGCCGAGGCGCACCGCCGGCTGCTCGACGCCCTGACCGCCGACCTGCATCGCGACGCTCCCGGCTGATCGGTGCCGCGGTGCGCGCACGCGTCCCTGGTCCGCCTCCGCGGGGGCGGCGGGCCGGCTCAGCGCGCCACGGGCGGTGTCGCGTCGGTCAGGTGCTGCACGATCCC
Organism: Geodermatophilus sp. CPCC 205761; assembly: GCF_051383655.1. Taxonomy (NCBI): domain Bacteria; kingdom Bacillati; phylum Actinomycetota; class Actinomycetes; order Geodermatophilales; family Geodermatophilaceae; genus Geodermatophilus; species Geodermatophilus sp. CPCC 205761. The sequence goes on along the minus strand of NZ_JALPKQ010000002.1, from coordinate 131,534 downwards.
CCCGAGCAGGGTCACCCGGTCCGCGGCGGGCACCTGCTCGATGCCGAACCCGAGCAGTACGGTGTCGTCGGTGGTGATCGCCGCCCCCACCTGTGACTGCGCTCGCTGGAAGTCGTCGGCGTTCCCCGGGCTGCCCGCCGGGGCGCCGGGTGTCGCCCACGGCCCGAGGCCGGTCTCGAAGGCCTCCGGCTCGACCTCCGTGCCGCCGATCGTCACCCGCGTGCGGTCCACGAACACCCCGGCTCCGCCGATGAACGGGTCGGTGACGTAGCTGATCGCCACCTCGACCTGCCCGCCGGCGTAGGCGGAGAGGTCGAACCGGACCTCCTGCCAGCCCGCGGAGGTGCCGGTGATCCGGTTCCACGCGCCCGTGGTCCCGGTCGGCGTGCAGGGAGCGCCGCCCGTGAGGTAGTGGCCGAGGAACGGGTGCAGCTCGAGCAGGGCCCCGGACTCGCACTCCGCCGGCGGAGTGGTGTCGCTCCGCCCGCCGGCCTCCGGCAGCGTCGTCCAGGCGTCGGTGCCGACGGGGTGGGCCTCGACGATGACGTTGTCGTAGCCGGCCTCGACGTCGTGGGACAGCGCGAACTCCAGCGCCGGCGCCTGCGCGGCGGTGACCCCGGTGAGGTCGACCGTGCGGCTGAGCCGCATGTAGGCGCCGTCGGCGTGCGCCGCGGCGGCGAACCAGCTGCCCTCGAACGTCTCCAGGTTGCTCGGCGACCCGCCCCGGTACAGGGCCGACACGGCGCTCGCGAACTGGGGGAAGCGCGCCACGGGGAGGACGGCGCTGGTCGGCAGGAACGTCCCGGCCTCGTCGACGGCGTTGGTCGGCGTGCCGGGCACCGTCGTGCTCGTGCCGGTGATCGGCACCCCGGTCGCCTCCACGGTCTGCGGCGCCGCCCGCGGCGACCGGGTGTAGGCGCCCAGGTAGTACTGCGCGAAGTCGTCGGCGAGCAGCAGGCAGTCGCTGAACGGATCGCCGGTCACCACGCAGTCCTGCTCCGGCGCGCCGTCCAGGCCGTAGTAGATGCCGCCGATCGCCGTGCCCAGCGTGCCGTGGTACGCGGCCGTCTCACCGGTGAGCGCGAGGGTGCCGCCACCGTTGAGGTAGTCCCGGACGGCGAGGGTCAGGAACTGCTGGCGCTCGGCGACCGCCGCGTCCTCCAGTTCCTCCCCCAGGACCACGGTCACGACGTCCTCGGCGTCCTGGGTCAGCCGGTTGTCGCCGAGGTACCAGACGACGCTGTCGAAGTGGCCGAGCACCCCGAGGTCGTGCGGCACGCCCTGGGCCGAGACGTCCCACACGGCCGAGCTCGTGCCGGCCGCCGTCAGCGCGTCGACGTGCTGCTGGGCGTACCGGGGGGCGGTGACCGCACCCGGGGTGCCGGGGTTGTAGCCCTCGTAGTCCTCGTTGGCCAGCACGAGCACCTCCCCGCCCTCCCGGGCCACGGTGTAGGTGAACCGCTCGCTGCTCACCGGACCGCCGTCGGGCCGCACGCCGGTGAACCACACCTCCACCGTGTCGCCCGTTCGGGCACCGGTGACCTCGCCGCGGAACTCGGCGTAGTAGACGTCGCCCTCGTCGCCGTAGCGCTCGCCACCCTCCCACTCCTGCACGGGAGCGCGTTGCTCGGCGCCGCCGGAGACGCGGTACCGCAGGTCGAGCGTGCGCAGGTCGCGCCGGGCGGTGACGGCGACCGTCTGGGGGCTGCCGTAGGAGACGGTGAACGGGTCGAGGACGAAGTCCGGCACCGTGCGGCCCACGACCGAGACGGGGTGGGACGGGTCCTGCGCCGACCGGGCGACCGCGAGCGCGAAGGGCAGGTTCTTGGCGAACTCCGCCTGCACCAGCGGCTCGGAGTCGGGGAACTCGAAGACGCTGGCGCAGGCGTCGGGCTCGAAGGGGTCCGCCGGGTCGGCGCCGCTGGCCGTCTGGCAGGTCGACATCTCCGGCGTGAACGCCAGCGTGCCGTAGACCTGCTGGGCGTGCTCGGTGGTCTCGCCGTTGGTGGTGTAGAGCTCGGCCGAGATGTCCGGGTCGTAGCCGGCGACCGCGGGGTTCGCGTCGTCCCCGGCCATGGCCTCGTAGAGCACGTCGTCCGGCGTGGGGGTGGCCACCTGCCAGCCGGTGCCGTAGAGCAGGAGTTCCGCCGCGGAGTGGTAGTTGACGAGGAACTCGAAGCCGATCCGGCGCATGAGGCCGTCCAGGGCCTGGGTCTCCGGTTCGGATGCCGGGGCCGGACCGCGGAAGGTCTCGCTCTCCGGCGCCGAGGAGGAGCCCTCCTCGTCGTAGCCGAACCGGGTCGCGAAGTTGCGGTTGAGGTCGACGCCGTCCACCCCGGTGATCGCGCCGTCGCCGTCGTTGTCCCGCAGGTTCTTCCGCCACAGCCGGTCGGTGGTGAAGGTGTGGTCGTAGCCGTCCGGGTTCAGCACCGGGACGAACCACAGCTCGGTGCGGTCGAGCACACCGCGGATCTCCGGGTCGCTGCCGGATGCGTCCAGCACGTGGCGCATGAGCCGTCGGGTCATCTCCGGGGTGATCCACTCGCGGGCGTGCTGCGCCGAGGCGTAGAGCACGGCGGGGCGCTGCCCGTCGGGCACCAGCCCGGCGTCCGCCGTCACCTTGAACGCGAGGATCTCCTGGCCGTTGACCGACCGGCCGATGACGACCTGCTCCACCAGGTCGGGGTGCGCGGCCGCCAGCGCGACGAACTCCTCCCGGAGCCCGCCCGCCCCGCTCCACGGGCGGAACACGCCGGTCGCGGCCGCGGCCCGGGCGGCCGCGGCGCGCGCCTGCAACGGGACCCCCTGCGCGATCAGCGTGGCCGCCGCGCGCCGGCCCAGCACGATCTCCACCCGCATCGAGCCGGGTGCCGAGCCGGGGGCGGTCAGCACCTCGCGGCGCTCGACGCCGCTGGCCATCACGAGGGCGAGCTGGTCGGCCGTCAGCTCGGCCGTGTAGGCGGCCGGGCCTGCGTGGCCGGCCGAGGGCGCGGCGGTCGCCGCGGGCGCGGTACCGGCCAGCAGGCTCAGGGCCAGCAGCACGACCGGGACGAGTGCGGGCACCGGCCCGCGGGGAGCGCGCTCGCGTGTACGCACCGTGCCGACCGTGAAGAGCGCCATGTCGACCGTCCAGAGCGGAAAGGCGGGAGAGGCGGGGAAGGCGACACAGCGTCCTCGCCTCGCGCTCGCGCCACAAGGCGACAGCGGGCACTCCCGGCGTGGCGACTCGCCGGCGGGGGCGCCGTGACGTTCCGGTGACGCCGCCGCCCTAGCGTCCGGAGGAGTCGGAGGGGGGAGTGGCAGTGGAGCAGGACGCCCGGCAGGCGATCGTCCGCCGCTTCTTCGAGGAGGGCTGGAACGCCGCGGACGCGGCGGCGGTCAGCGACATCATCGACGAGGGCTACGTCTCCAACGACGGCCTGTTCTTCTCGACCGACACCGACGTGGTGGGCGGGCTGGAGCGGCTCAGCGGCGCCGACGCGTTCGCGGAGCACATCCGCCAGTACCAGGCCCTCTACGACGGCCTCCGCTTCACCGTCCGGCGGATGGTCGCCGACGCCGGTGCGGTCATCACCGTGTGGGAGCCGAGCGGCACCACGAGGGACAAGACCTTCACCGACCGCGGCGGCAACGAGCGGCCGTACCGGCTGGAGGGCGAAGGCGTCAGCATCACCGAGGTCGTCGACGGGAAGATCACCCGGCACGACCTCTTCTGGAAGCGGGACCCGCTCTTCCCGTGACCGGGCCACCGCCGCCGGCGCCCGTCGCTAGCGCCGCTGGTCGTCGCCCGCCGAGGGGTCGACGAAGCCGGTCCGGTAGGCCCACACGACCGCCTGGGTGCGGTCACGGACGCCGAGCTTGGCCAGGATGCTCTTGACGTGCGTCTTGACCGTCTCCGGCGAGAGCCAGACCCGGCCGGCGATCTCGGCGTTGGACAGGCCGTCGGCGATGGCGCGGAGGATGTCGGCCTCGCGCTCGGTGAGGTGCGCGGCCAGCTGGAGCCGCTCCCGGTCGGGTGCCCGCCGGCCGGCGTAGGCGGCCAGGAGCCGGCGGGTGACGGCCGGCGCGACCAGTGCGTCCCCGGCGGCGACGGTCCGGATGCCGTCGATGAGCTGCTCCGGTGTGGCCCGCTTCAGGAGGAAGCCGTCGGCCCCCGCCTCCAGGGCGTCGTCGACCACGTCGTCCAGGTCGAACGTGGTGAGGACGAGCACCCTCGGCCGCCGTGGCCAGGAGGCGATCTCCCGGGTGGCCTGGACGCCGTCCACCCGCGGCATCCGGACGTCCATGAGGACCACGTCGGGGTGCAGCGTGCGGGCGCGCTCCACGGCCTCCCGCCCGTCGGCCGCCTCGCCGACGACCGTGATGTCCTCCTCGGCGTCGAGCAGGGCGCGCAGCCCGCTGCGGACGAGGACGTCGTCGTCGGCGAGCAGGACGCCGATCACGGGGCCACCGCCGCGCCGACGGGCAGCACCGCGCGCACCCGGAACCCGCCGTCCACCGGCGCGGCCTCCAGCTCGCCGCCCTCGAGCCGGGCCCGCTCGCGCATGTTGACCAGCCCGTGCCCCGGTACCGGAGCGGGGAGCGGCGGGCACTCGTTGAGGACCTCGAGCAGGAGCTGGGAACCGCTCCGCCGCAGCTCGATCCGGATCCGGCCGGACGGCGTGTGGCGGACGGCGTTGGTCAGGGCCTCCTGGGCGATCCGGTAGACCGCCCGGGCGGCTCCGGCCGGTACCTCGACCTCGTTGGTCCGCAGCTCCACCTGACGGCCGGTCGCCCGGATCCGCTCGGCCATCTCCTCCAGGTCGGCCAGCGTCGGCGCGAACGGCTCCGCCGTCCCGCCCCGGTCGGGCTGGAGCACCCGGAGCAGCCGGTTCAGCTCGTCGAGCGCCGCCCGCCCCGCCGTCTCGATGGATCCCAGCGCCTCGTGCGCGTAGGCCGGGTTGTCCGCGAACACCCGCCGTCCGACGCCGGCCTGCAGGACCATCACGTTGACCGTGTGCCCGAGCGAGTCGTGCAGCTCGCGGGCCAGCCGGCCGCGTTCCTGCGCGAGGAGGCGCTCGGCCTCCAGCGCCTGTCTCCGGCTCTCGGCCGCGTGGGCGGCCTCGGCGGCCACCGCGCGCGTCTGCCGGCTGGCGAGGGCTCCGGCGAGCGTGGCCACGAGGAAGCTGACCATGATCGAGGGCAGCGCGCTCACCGGGTCGCCGTGGTCGAAGGCCACGTAGCCGGCGACGCCCAGCGCCGCGAGGGCGGTGGCCGCCGCCCGGAGCCGGCGCCCGCCGACCACGAAGCAGCTGAACAGGGCGAACCAGGCCGGCCAGGCGAGGAAGTCGATCGGTGAGCCGGCGGCCGCCGTCGCCACGATGGCCAGGCTGGCTCCGGCCTGCGCCACCAGCGGCGCCGTCTGGCGCCAGATCAGCGCCAGCGGCCCGGCGGCGGCGACGACGAGCGTGACCGCGTCCGTCGGCTCGTAGGGAGGCCCGGCAGGCATCGCGAGGACCAGGCCGACCGAGACGACGGCCATGGCGACGGCGAGCACCGCGTCCCCGCGGGTGCCGCTCCAGGGCCGGCGCGCACGCGACGGGGCCGCGATCGGGGTCGTCGACGTCGACACCTCCCATCGTGTCCCCGCGGGCGGCGGAAGGCGACACCCCTGGGAGTCGGCCGGGGTCCCTCGCGCGAGGGAGGCGACGGGCCGGCGCGGGGTGCCGGCGGTTCCGGACGGACCACTCGCGCGGGGCCCCCGATCGCTCCGTCCGAGGCTCGTGGCGGGCCGCGCCGGCGGAGAGGGTGGTCCTGCACGACCCCGGCACAGGAACCTCCAGCCGGCTCACCCCCTGCGCCCGCTCGAGCGCTCCGACCGGGAGGGCCGAAGTGGCCACTTCGGCCCTCCCGGCGCTCCTCGACCCGTCGATCCCCACTGGAGGGACGCCATGACCACCGACCCCGCACCCGAGTGGCCGACCGCGCAGGCCTGGCCCGCGCCCCCCGGCTGGCCGGCGCCGTCCCGCCGGACCACCCGCACCCGGCGGGTCGCCGCCGGCCTCGCGGGCGCCCTGCTGCTCCTGCCCGGCCTCGGGCTGCTCGCCGGCGGAGGGACCCTGCTGTGGGCCCACTCGCTGGACCGGTCGGACGGCTTCGTCGTCTCGCCGCGGGACGGCTTCACGTCCGCGGGCCACGCGCTGGTGAGCGACCGCATCGACCTCGCCGCCGCACCCGACTGGCTGCCCCTGCCCGACAGCCTGGGCACCGCCCGGCTCGAGGTGACCGGCACCGGAGCGGGCGAGGTGTTCGTGGGCGTCGCCGCGGCCACCGACGTGGCGGAGTACCTCGACGGCGTCCAGCGGACCGTCGTCGACGGCCTGGGCTTCGACGGGCCGGCGAGCCGCAGCGACGAGCTGCCCGGCGGCGCGCCGGCGGCGCTCCCCGGCGACCAGGACTTCTGGATCGCGGCGGCCGCCGGTGCGGGCACCCAGGAGGTCACCTGGGAGCCGGCGGACGGCGAGTGGGCCTTCGTGGTGATGAACGCCGACGGCTCGGCGGGGGTGGACGTCGAGGCCCGGATCGGTGCCGAGGCACCCGCGCTCGGCGGCGTCGGCTGGGCCGCGCTGGTCGTCGGCTCGGTGCTGACCGTCCCCGCCGCGCGCCTGCTGGTCCGGGCGTCCCGGCGGCCGGAGGACCCGTCGGTGCAGTACCGGCAGCCGCAGTGGGACTGGTCCACGCCCCGGGCGCCGGTCTCCTGACGCACCTCCGCAGTCGACGGGCCCCCCACGGCGACCGTGCCGTGGGGGGCCACCCGTGCCCGAGGGGGACGATGTGCCCTGGGCTGCTCGGGGACACCGGTGTCCCCTGGTCCGCAGCCCACGGGACGCCGCTGGGCGTAGGGAGCCCTGGAGGCGGGGCGATGCGGACCGAACTGGTGGGACGACGGCACGAGCTCGCCCTGCTCGTCGACTGCCTCGACGGGGCCATCGCCGGCCGGGCGCGCCTCGTGCTGTGCCGAGGCGAGCCGGGGATCGGCAAGACGAGGCTCACCGAGGAACTGGGCGCGCTCGCCGGTTCCCGGGACGTCGCCACGGCCTGGGGTGCGACCGCTGAGGCGACGGGGGCCCCGCCGTTCTGGCCGTGGCGCCAGGTCCTGCGCGCGCTGGCCGACTCCGTCGACCTCCGGGCCGTCGCCGCGGCATCCCGGCTGGAGGCGGACCTCGGTTCCCTGGCACCCGACCTCTTCCCCGACGGGCCGGGCCGCACCGAGGTCGGCCCCTCCGACGTCACGCGCTTCCGGTCGTTCGACGCGGTCGCCCGGCTCCTGCGGGAGGTCACCCGCGCCCGGCCGGTGCTCGTCGTCCTCGACGACCTCCACCGCGCCGACCCGGCCTCGCTCCTGCTGCTCCGGCACGTCGTCGGGACGATGGCCGGCCAGCGGCTCCTCGTCGTCGCCACCCACCGGGACACCGAGCCGGTCGCGCCCGTCGTGACCGAGCTGCGACTCGAGCCGGTCACCGAGGTGCTGCACCTGCGCGGTCTCCCCGCCCCGGCCGTCGGCGCCCAGCTGACCGCGCTCCTCGGACGGAGCCTCAGCGACGGCGACGTCGAGCGGGTGCACGCCCGGACCGGGGGCAACCCGTTCTTCGTCCGCGAGGTCGCCCGGACGCTGGGGGACCCGCGGGCGGGGGCCGCGGACGCGCCCGTCCCGGACGGCGTGCGGGCGGCGATCGCGGCGCGGCTGGGGCGGCTGTCGGCCGGCTCGGCGCGGGCGCTGGCCGCGGCGTCGGTCATCGGGCGGGAGTTCGCCGCGCCCACGGTCGCCCGGGTGCTCGACGTCCCGGTGCTGGCGTGCCTGACCGTGCTGGACGAGGCGGCGGCGGCCGGGATGGTGGAGGCCACCGCGGTGGCGGGGCGGTTCCGGTTCCCGCACGACCTGGTCCACGACGCGGTGGAGGCGGACCTCGGCACGTCCGAGCGGGTGCGACTGCACCGCCGCGCGGCCGAGGCCCTCGAGCCCCCGCTCGACGGGACGTCGGACGGCCGGCTCGCCGACCTCGCCCGGCACTGGGCGGTCGCCGCCGTGGCGGGCGAGCGCGCCCGCGCCGCCGCCTGGATCCGGCGGGCGGCGGAGGAGGCCGGGCACCGCCTGGCCTACGAGGAGGCCGCCCGGCTCTACCGCCTCGCGGTGACGGTCGGCGCGGGAGACCTCGACGACGGCCTCCGGTGCCGGCTCCTGATCGACGCCGGCACGGCGCTCCGACTGGCCGGAGACCTCTCCGAACGGCCGACCGTCAGCCGCCAGGCCGCCGCCATCGCCCGCCGGCTCGGACGGGCCGACCTGCTGGCGGAGGCGGCCGTCGTGCTCGAGGGCGGGTTGCCCGACGTGGAGTCGGAGGTGACCCTCCGCCGGTGGTGCGAGGAGGCGCTGGCCGGCATGGAACCCCACCCCTCCGCGCTCCGGGCCAGGGTGCTGGCGACCCTCTCCGACACCTGCATGTACCTGGGCGACGTCGATGCCGCGCGCGCCGCCAGCGGGCAGGCGCTCACCGCGGCCGAGGCGTCCGGCGACCCGTCCACCCTGGCGGCCGCGATCCGCGCCCGGCAGCTGGTGGCGACGGGTCCGGACGGCGTCGACGAGCGGTCGGACCTGGCCGAGCGCATGGCCGCGCTCGGCAGCGTCACCCGGGACCCCCGCACGCGGATGTGGGCGCACCTGTGGCGGATCGACGTCGCCTTCCAGCACGGGGATCTGACCGCCGTGGACCGGGAGATCGGACCGCTGGCGCAGTGCGCCGAGGAGGTCCGCAGCCCGGTGGCGCGGTGGCACGTGCTGCAGTGCCGCGCCGTGCTGGCCCAGTCGCGGGCCCGCTTCGCCGACGCGCGCCGGCTGGCCGACGACGCCCTGGCCGCGCTCCCGCCGTCCGCCACCGGTCACGGGTCGGCGGTCATCAACCGCACCGGCCTGCTGGCCGGGGTCGCACTGCACACCGGCGACGAGGCGGACCTGACCGGGCTGCGGCCGCCGGGCCGTCCGGGTGCCGACGGCGGTGACCTGGACTTCCCGACCGAGGAGGTGATCTTCTCCGCCGCCGCGGCGTACCTGCTGGCGGTCACCGGTCGGTTGCCGGAGGCCGCCACGGTCCACCGCCGGCTGGGGCCACCCGCCGGCTGGCGGCCGATCCCGCACACCACGACGGTCTGCTTCACCTTCGGGATCGGCACCGCGATCGCCCTCGACCTGCGGGACGACGTCGCGGTCCTGCGCGAGCGGCTGGCCCCCTTCCGCGGCCAGCACGCCGTCAGCGGAGCCGGCGCCATCGCCTACGACGGCCCGGTGGACCTGTACCTGGGGATGGCCGCCGGCCACCTCGGCCGGCACGACGAGGCGATCGCCGACCTCGAGTCGGCCGTCCGGGCCTCCACGGCCAACGGCGCGGCCGGGTTCGCCGTCCAGGCCGGGTACGAGCTGGCGGCCGTGCTGGCCCGCCGCGGCCGGACCGGTGACCGCACCCGTGCGCGGCGGCTGGCCGCCGACGCGGCGGAGCGGGCCACGGCGCTCGGCATGCGCCCGTGGGCGGACCGGGCCCGCGACCTGGCCCGGCGGCTCGACGGCGGGCGGGCCGATCCGCTCACCGCCCGGGAGCGGGAGGTGGCCGCCCTCGTCGCGGAGGGCCTGACGAACCGGCAGATCGCTGGCCGCCTCCACCTCTCCGAGCGCACCGCGCAGAACCACGTCCAGCACATCCTCACCAAGCTGGGCCTGGCCAACCGGAGCCAGCTCGCCGTCCGCACCGTGCGGGGGACGATCCGCGCGGACGGGTAGTGCCGCCGCCGGCTCAGCTCAGGCCGGAGTGCGGGCCGGGAGCGCCGCCGCGACGGCGTCCTCCAGGCTGGTGGCCGGATGACCGAGGACCGCCTCGAGATCCCCGGTCTGGTACTCGAACCCGCCGGTGCGGATGAACGGGCCGATCCCCAGCATCCCGATGATCCCCTCGTCCTCGTCGACGTCGCGGTGGACCACCGGGCGGCCGCTGAGCCCGGTCAGCACGGCGGCCAGCTGCGGGTACGTCCAGAGCCGGCCGGTGAAGTCGTAGGCCCTCCCGAAGCGGTTCCCGTCGGTGAGGACGACGGCGGCCGCCTCGGCGAGGTCGGCGCGGGTCGCCGTGTTCAGCCCGCGCCCACGCGTGCTGCTGATCAGCTCGCCCGTCTCGATCGCGGCGGCGAGGTCGGGGCTGATGAAGAAGTCCGAGTAGATGGGGTGCCTGAGCACGGTGGCGGGCAGCCCGCACCGCAGGATCGCCTGTTCACCGGCGTGGTGCTCGCCGAGGACCCCCTCCTCGACCACGTCGGCCCCCAGCCCGCTGGTGTAGGCGATGCCGCCGACACCCGCGTCCAGCGCGGCGGCGACGACGTTGCGGTGCTGGGGGATGCGGGCGCCCAGGTCGGTACCGGAGACGTACAGGAGCCGGTCCGCGCCGTCGAACGCCGTCCGGAGACTCTCCGGCCGGTCGTAGTCCCCGAGACGGACGTCGACCCCCCGCTCGGCGAGGTCCGCGGCGCTCGCGGGGTTCCGGACCGCGACGGCGACCTCGGCCGCGGGCACGCGCTCCAGCAGGCGCTCGACCACGAGCCGGCCGTACTGACCGGTGGCTGCTGACACGACGATCATGACGACTCCCGAGAAACGCAGGCCGCGAGGGGCCCTCTGGTCGTCCCGGAAGGGGCACCGGGACGGCTCCACCTTGACCGGCCCGCCCGTCCGGGACATCCGCCGAACTACTCATCCGCGCCCGGTCACCGGCTGAGCTCGGCCTCCTCGTCCACCCGGGCCAGCTTGTGCGGGTTGCGGACCGCGTAGACCCGGGTGATCCGGCCGTCCTCGATCGCCAGGCTCACCACGGTGTCCAGCTCGCCGTCGACGTCGATGCGTGCCGCCGGGCCGCCGTTGAGCCACACCGGCACGACCTCCAGGCTGACCGGCAGCCGGACCAGGCCGGCCAGGAGTGCGGCCACCCGGGCGGCACCCTGGATCGGGCGGCGGGCCGCGGCGACCACACCGCCGCCGTCGGCCACGACGACGACGTCGGGCGCCAGCACAGCCAGCAGCCCCTGCAGGTCGCCGCCGCGGACCGCGGCCAGGAACCGTGCCACGACGGCCTCCCGCTCGGCCCGGCTCACCTGCACCCGCGGCCGCCGCGCGGCCACGTGCTCGTGGGCGCGGTGCGCGATCTGCCGCACCGCCGCCGGCGACCTGCCGATCGTCTCGGCGATCTCGTCGTACGGCGTCTCGAACACCTCGCGGAGCACGAACACCGCCCGCTCGGTGGGGCCGAGGGTCTCCAGCACGGTCAGCATCGCGAAGGAGACGCTCTCGGCGAGCTCGACGTCCTCGGCCACGTCGGGGCTGGTGAGCAGCGGCTCGGGCAGCCACTCGCCGACGTACTCCTCGCGCCGCCGGGCCAGCGTGCGCAGCCGGTTGAGCGCCTGCCGGGTGACGATCCGCACCAGGTAGGCCCGCGGGTCGCGGACGTCGGCCCGGGCCGCGTCCCCGAGGTCAGCCCACCGCAGCCAGGCCTCCTGGACGACGTCCTCCGCGTCGGCGGCGGAGCCGAGCATCTCGTAGGCGACCGTGAACAGCAGGCTGCGGTGGGCGACGAACGGGTCGTCGGTCATGCCGGCTGCACTGCCCCGTCCGGCCGCGCCAGCGGCGCCAGGCCGCACGAGGCCGCGAGGCCCGCGGCCTCGATGCCGAGGGCGACGTTCGAGCGCGCGTACAGGTTGGCCAGCGCGACGAACGTGGTGAGCTCGACGAGGGCCGGCGCGCCCAGCCGGTCCAGGAGCCGGGCGGAGAGCTCGTCGGTGACGGTCGGCGGCGTCTGCGACATGGCCTCGGCGTACTCCAGGACGTCGCGCTCCAGCGGGGTGAACACGTCGGACTCGCGCCACCGCGGCACCTCGCGGGCCTTGGCCTCGTCGAGCCCCTTGTTGTGCGCTTCGAAGTACCCCAGGTCCAGGCAGAACGAGCAGCCGATCAGCGCCGCCACCGCCATGTGGGCGTAGGACTTCAGGTCCTCGTCGCACGCGTGCCACCGCGCGGACCTCCGGCCCAGGCCGAAGCTGAACCGCAGCACCGGCCGGTGGTGCCACAGGACGCCGAGGGCCTCGGGCACCTCGCCGAGCATCTTCCTGCTGACCCCCTTGAGGACGGCGCCGTAGACGCCGGTGATCTCGGCCGGGGGGACGCGGGTGGTGCTGGTCATGTCTCCTCCTCGCTGCTGGTCTCGACATGGAGACACCGGCCGCGGCCGATCCGTGACAGCCTCCGGCGGATCTCCTCGGCCGCAGGTCACCTCACCGTCCGACCTTGACCGTTCCCGGCCACCCGGCGAAGCATGATGCCCCGCGGGGGGCCGAGTGCCGGGGGGACGTGCCGTGACCACTTCCACGCTGCGCCATGAGCTGGACGATCTCCGTGCCCGCGTGGCGGGCACCGTGACCGCGCCGGGCGACCCGCGGTACGACGAGGCCCGTGCCATCTGGAACGGGATGATCGACCGCAGACCGGCCGCCGTGGTCCGGGCGTCGAGCGCGGACGACGTCGCACCCACCATCGCCTTCGCCCGGGAGCACGGGCTCGCCCTGGCCGTGCGCGGAGGTGGGCACAACGTCGCAGGCAACGGCTCGGTCGACGACGGGATCGTGCTCGACCTCGCCGACCTGTCCGCCGTGACGGTGGACCCGGCGACGGCGACCGTGCGCGTGGAGGCGGGTGCCACCCTGGCCCACATCGACGCAGCCACCGAGCCGCACGGGCTGGTCGTGCCGATGGGGGTGGTGTCGAGCACCGGGATCGCGGGGCTCACCCTCGGCGGGGGCGTCGGCTGGCTGACCCGGGCCCACGGGCTGGCCGCCGACAACCTGGTCTCGGTGGACCTGGTGACGGCCGACGGGCGGCAGCTCACCGTCGACGAGACGCACGACCCCGAGCTCTTCTGGGCCCTGCACGGCGGCGGCGGCAACTTCGGGGTGGTCACCGCCTTCACCTTCCGCGGGCACCGGCACGGCCCGCAGCTGTTCGCCGGCAACCTGGTGTTCGGGCCGGACCGCTGGCGGCAGGCGTGGGCGGCGCTGGAGGAGTGGACGCGCGACCTGCCGGACGCGATGCAGGCGATCACGACGACGTTGACCCCGCCACCCGTCGCCGAGATGGGGGACGAGCCCCTGCTGTTCATCGGCTTCGCGTGGGCCTCACCCGACCGTGCCGCGGGCGAGGCCCACGTCGGACGGTTGCGCGCGCTCGCCCCGCCCGACCAGGAGGAGATCGGCGACATGCGGTGGGTCGAGTGGCAGGCCGTCTTCGACCCGCTGTTCCCCAAGGGATCGCGGGCGTACTGGCGCAACACCTCCTTCGACCGGCTGGACGCCGACGTGGTCGACGTGCTGGTCGGCCGCGGAACGGAGCAGACCTGGTCCGGCACCGCGTTCGACGTCCACCACATGGGTGGCGCGTTCGGCCGGGTGGCGGAGGGCGCCACGCCGTTCCCCAACCGGGCCGCCCGGTTCTGGCTCAACATCTACGGGTTCTGGACCGACCCGGCCGACGACGACGAGCGGGTCGGGTTCGTCCGCGGCATGTCCGCCGACATGGAGCCGTTCGCGACCGGGGGCCACTACGCCAACTTCCAGGGCCTCGAGCCGGCCGGCCACCGCGGCTTCGACCCCCGCACGGTCTTCGGACCCGCGAAGTACCAGCGGCTCGTCGAGGTGAAGCGCCGCCACGACCCCGGGAACGTCTTCCACGTCAACCAGAACATCCCTCCCGGCTGAGAGCTCCGGTCGGCTCCGCGGTAGGACGTCCCGGACCGCGGCCGCCCCGCCCCGGAGCGGCGGTGGCGCTGCCGAGGACGACGAGCACGGCTCAGTCGCCGATCAGCGCGAGCTGCTTGTTGATCTCGCGCGGGTTGGAGTCGCCGGCCACCTTCTGCAGGAACGGCGTGTGGTCGAAGACGAAGTCGCGCACCGCCCGCAGCGGCGCCGGCGCGTGGTGGAACACCTTTCCGAGCACCCAGGCCATCTGCACCTGCCTGGCCGTGTGCGGCTTGCGCGGGGCCTCGTAGGACTGCAGCGCCCGCTGGACGGCGGCGAGGTCGGTGAGGTCGACGCCGCGGAGGGCCCGGCCGAGGAAGTAGCCGTCCTCGATCGACATGCCGGCGCCGTACGCGGCGTAGGGGGAGGTCGGGTGCGCGGCGTCGCCGACGAGCGTGGCGCGCCCCTTCGACCACTGCTTCAGCGGGGGGCGGTCGCGCAGCACCCAGCGCTGGACGTTCTCCGGCTCCGTCGCGGCGATCAGGCCGGGGAGCGGAGCGGGGAACTCCGCGGCGAGCTCGGTGGCCGACGCCTTGAGGTCCGCCGGAGCCGGGGCCTCGGGGTCGGTGGCGGTGAGCACCCACCACTGGTGGCCGTCACGGCCCTTGTGCCGGATCGACGTCCAGCTGCCCTGGGTCGTCCGGCTGTGGGTGAGGACGCACGTGTTCGGCACGGTCCCCGGGACCTCGGCGAAGGTGAAGCCGCCGAAGATGTGCAGCCGGTGCTCGCGCTTGGGCGCGTCGCCCCACAGGGTGCGGCGCACCAGGGAGTCGATGCCGTCGGCCCCGATCAGCACGTCGTGCTCGGCCCTGCTGCCGTCGGCGAAGTGCAGCGTGACGGCCCGGTCGTCCTGCTCGATCCGGTCCACCTGCTGGTCGAAGCGGATCACCCCGCCCGGGATCGCGGCGAGCATCCGCTCGTAGAGCTCCGGGCGGAGCAGGCCGATGAAGCCACCGCCGAAGGCCCGCTGCACGTCCTCGTCGAGCTTGACGTCGACGCGGACCCGGCCCCGGACGTTGCGGAACTCCGAGTGAGTCGGCGCGCCGAGGTCGTCGGTGTCCACGCCGAGCGCACGCAGCGCCTTCAGCGGCGGCGGCCACAGGTTGAGGATGTTGCCGGCCGGCCGTGCCTCCCGGTAGCGCTCGTAGACGACGACGTCGTGGCCGGCCCTGATCGCTCCGAGCGCGGCGGCCATGCCGGCCGGCCCGGCACCGAGGACCGCGACGCGGCCACGGGCGGCGGACGGGGAGGAAGGGGTCACGGGACGCTCCGTCGTGTCGACTGAAACAGTAGCGTGCGCTATTGTTGACGGCGGACTGTAGTGCCCGCTCCAGCCGGGGAGGATGGGCGCCATGGGTGCTGCCGACTCGATCCCGTCCGCCGACCTCGAGGTGCGCCCGCCCAAGCAGCGCCGCAGCCGCGAGGCGTGGAACCGGGTGCTCGACGCCGGCGTGGGGCTCCTCGAGGACGGCGGCTACGACGCCTTCACGATCGCGGCGGTCTGCGAGCGCGCGCAGGTCGCCCCTCCCGCCATCTACGCGCGCACGACCAGCAAGGACGGGCTGTTCCTCGCCGTCTACGAGCACGGCATCGCCGGCATCCGCGC
Source organism: Geodermatophilus sp. CPCC 205761 (assembly GCF_051383655.1). NCBI lineage: Bacteria > Bacillati > Actinomycetota > Actinomycetes > Geodermatophilales > Geodermatophilaceae > Geodermatophilus > Geodermatophilus sp. CPCC 205761. Next base: position 116,077 of record NZ_JALPKQ010000002.1, on the reverse strand, counting down.
CGAGCAGGCGGTCTTCTCCGACGCCGCGCACTGGTCCGGGCTGGCTCCCGCTGCGCTGGTCCGCGAGGCCGTCGCCCAGCTCGTCGGCATCTCGCTGCGGCACCGGCGCTTCCTGCGCGCCGTCGTGCTCGTCTCCGGCGTCCACCCCGACGTCCAGGCGCGCGGCGGGCACTACGTGCACGAGCTCGCCGGCCTGTTCGCCGGCGTCGTCCTGCGCGCCCGGGAGGCGATCACGCACGACGACCCGGAGCGCGCCGTGCGCAGCTGCTTCGGTTCGACGTTCTCGACGACGATCCTGCGGCTGGCCTACGGTCCCGGCTTCACCACGCCGGAGCCGGTCGGCGACGCCGCGTTCGTCGCCGACCTGGGGGAGACGGCGGTGCGCTACCTGCTCGGCGACGTCCCGGGCTGAGCGGCCTCGGTACGGTCAGTGCCGGACGCGGTAGCGCAGGTGGGTCGCGTCGCGGCCGTCGAGCCGCCGGACCAGCTCCAGCTCGACGCGCCGGCCGTCCCCGGCGTCGAACAGCCGGCGGCCGGCGCCCAGCAGGACCGGGACGAGGTGGATCTCCAGCTCGTCGAGCTGGCCCGCCCTGAGCAGGGCCTGCGCCGCGCCCGCGCCGTGCACCATGACGGCACGGTCGCCCGCGTCGGCCCGGGCCGCACGGGCGCACTCGGGGACGTCGGTGTGGAACGTCGTGGTGCCCGGCGGTACGTCACCGTCGTCGACGTGGTGGGTCAGCACGTGGATCGGCACGCCGTCGTGGTGGTCGCCGTTCCAGCGACCGGCGAGCTCGAAGGTGCGCCGTCCGGAGATCACGGCGCCGGTGGCCATGGCCTCGGCGAACACCTGCCCGTTCGGCCCCGGAGACATGCGGTCGTCGAGCCAGTTGAACAACCGCCCGCCGTCGCGGCCGAGCTCCTGCCCCGGCCGGTCGTCCGGTCCGGCGATGAAGCCGTCCAGCGACATCGACATGTAGAGCCGGATGGGCGCGGTCATCGGTCCGGCCAGTCGGCGGCGGTCAGGCCCTGGGGGTGACCCGGTGGCCACTGGACCAGCTCGATCCGGTTGCCGTCCGGATCGGTGATCCACGTCGTCCGGAGCTCGCCCGAGCCGTCCGGCGAGCCGGGCGGCTCCGCGTCGACGCCCCGGGCGGCGAGGTCGGCGATGGTCGTGTCCAGCGACTCCACCGAGATCACGAGATGGCTGAGCCGGGTACCGGGGCCGATCTCACCCCGGGCGGGATCGTGGACCAGCTCGATGGTGACGACGTCGTCGCCGGGCAGCTTGAGCATGGTCAGGTGCCCGATCTCGGTCTCGGGGACGGTCCCCACCACCTCGTACCCGACGGCCGTGTAGAAGGCGAGCGACCGCTCGAGGTCGGCCACCCGGAGTCCGAGGTGCGAGGTCCTCATCGGGGTGCTCCCGTCGTCGTGGTGGGCCGGACGAGAGGGGAGACCGGCCGGGACCCCGGTGCTCATCGGTCCGGCCGTGGTCACCGCTGGACGGGAGGGGCCTGGAGCAGCGTCCGGGCGGTGGTCGCGGCGTGCGCGGCGGCCTGCCGGACGTCGAGCCGGCGGTGCCCGGTGGAGAGGATCTCGACGCCCCAGGGGCCGCGCCAGCCGGCGGTGCGCAGGGCGGTGACGACGCCGGGCAGGTCGAAGGACCCCTCGCCGCAGTAGCGACGCCGGTCCACGGTGTCCTCGAACAGCGTGCCGACGACGTCGGCGTCGGCGTCGTCGAGCTCCACGCCGACGATCCGGTGCAGCGGGAGCGCCGCGAGCTCGGCCGCCGGCGTGCCGGCACGCTCGACGTGCCAGACGTCGACGACGACCCCGCCTGCGGGGTGGCCGGCCTCCTCGACGAGTCGCAGCGCGTCGGCGGCGGTCGGGATGTTGGACCAGGGCAGGAACTCGATGCCCAGCCGGGCCCCGGCGTCGGCGGCCTGGGCGGCGAGCAGCGCGAACTCGGCCGCCCAGTGCCCGGGGTCCCACGGCGCCCCGCTGGTGTCGGGGGTGACCTTGAGGTGGCGGGCGCCGAGCGCCTCGGCGGCGGTCAGGACGAACCGGCGCAGCCCGTCCGACCGGGCCCGCTCCGCGCCCTCGCTCCACCAGTCGGGCAGCCCCTCCAGCTCCAGGTGGACGATGCCGTTGTCGGCCAGCATCGCCCGGACGCCGGCCAGGCCGTGCTCCCGCTCGGCGACGGCCAGGTCGACGGCGAGCACCCCGAAGCCGGTGAACCCCGCGGCGGCCGCCGCCTCGATCCGCTCCCGCAGCGGGACCGGGCTGCGCCAGTCCTCCCGTGACGGCGCAGCGTCGCCTGCCGTCGTCCAGCAGGTGGCCAGCAGCTCCTCGGCGGCGGTTCCGTCGTCCATCTCCGCTCGTGGTCCTCAGTCAGAGGGCGCTGGCGCGCCGCTGGGTGTGAGCGGTGAGCTCGGCGTCCAGCGCGTCGGGGGTCCAGCGGGCCTGCAGCGCGCGGAGGACCAGCTCGGCCTGGCTCTCGGGCGCCAGGCCGCCGATCGGCTGGTCGCGGTCGAGGTTGGTCGGGAACGCGTACCCCTCGGCGGCGGCGGCGACCACGTTGCGCAGCGTGCGCTCGTCGGTGCCGCGGCCGGCCAGCTCCAGCAGCGTCGGGTAGACCGCGCGGACCATCGCCGTCCGGTCGACGGTCTCCATCGCCCGGCCGAAGGCGGAGGACACCTGCAGCAGGTTGGCCATGCGGCGCACGTCGGCCGACCGGTTGGTGCCGGCGCCGTGGAAGAGCGCCGGGTTGAAGAACGCGGCGTCGCCCTTCTCCAGCGGCAGCTGCACGAAGTGCTCGTCGAAGTAGGCGGTGAACTCCGGCTGGTGGAACCCCACGTAGCCGGGGGCGTACTTCTGCGAGTGCGGCAGGTACATCGTCGGGCCCGTGACCACCGGCATGTCGCAGTGCGCCACCGCGCCCTGCAGGGTCATGGCGGGGGAGAGGCGGTGCACGTGCGCCGGGTAGGCCAGCGCCTGCTGCTCCGACATGAAGCCCAGGTGGTAGTCGCGGTGCGCGACCTGGGCCTTCCCGCCGGGGTTGACCACGTTGACCTGGCTGGTCACCTGGTAGTTCGGGCCCAGCCACGCCTCGGACACCAGCGCGATGACGTCGTTGCCGTAGTACGCGGCGAAGGCCTCCGGGTCGCGGACGGCGAACTTGTCCAGCGCACCCCAGACGCGGTCGTTGGCGCCGGGCGTGGCGAAGTGGTCCCCGCCGACCACGCCCGCCGCCTTCTGCTCGGCGATCATCGACTCGAAGACGGCGGTGGCCCGGTCGACGACGGCGGGATCGGGGAAGGCGCCGGCGAAGACGACGATGCCGGGCCCGTCGGTGAGGGCGCGGGCGAGCTCGGCCTGGACCTCGCGCCGCCCCTCCGGGGTGGCGGCGTGCTCGCGCAGCCGGGAGCCGTAGACCAGGACGTTCTCGCGCACCTCGTCGGCGTGGGGGTGGTCGGCCAGGTCGGTCGGGGTCTCGACGACGGCGCGGAAGTCGGTCAGGCGGCAGTCCTCGGCGGTGAACCAGCCGGAGCCGGTGCGGGTGGTGGCCGGTGCGGGCATGACGGCGTCCTTCCGGAGGGGGTGGGTGGACCGAGCCTGACGGAGCCGGCGACGGACCCACAACCTCGCCGGGCCATCATTTCCCCCTCAGAATGGCCCCGTGCCGCACCCGTACCCGATCCGCGAGATCGCCCGGCAGGCCGGCCTGTCCGAGGCGACCGTCGACCGTGTCCTCAACCGGCGCGGCGGCGTCCGGCAGAGCACGGTGGACGAGGTGCACCGCGCGATCGCCGACCTGGACCGGCAGCGGTCGCAGGTGCGGCTGACCGGCCGGACGTTCTTCCTCGACGTGGTCGTCGACGCGCCCGCCCGCTTCTCGCAGGCGGTGCGGGCCGCGCTGGAGTCCCAGCTGCCGCTGGTGCGCCCGGCCACCTTCCGCGCGCGGTTCCACCTCGCCGAGGCCCCGCCGATCCCGGAGCTGGTGGCCACGCTGGACGGCATCGCGCGGCGCGGCTCGCAGGGCGTCGTCCTCAAGGCCCCCGACACCCCGCCGGTCGTCGCGGCGGTGGAGCGGCTGGCCGAGGCCGGGGTCCCCGTCGTCACGCTGGTCACCGACCTGCCGACCAGCCGCCGGGTCGGCTACGTCGGCCTGGACAACCGGGCCGCCGGGGCCACCGCGGCCTACCTGCTCGACCAGTGGCTCGGCGACGACGGCGGCGCGGTGCTGGTCACCCGCGGAACCGGCTCCTTCCGCGGCGAGGACGACCGCGAGATGGGTTTCCGCGCGACCCTGCGGCAGGTGCGGCCCGGCCGGCGCCAGGTCGACCTGGTCGACCCCAGCGGGGACGACGAGGTCCTGCGCGGTCTGGTCCGCGAGGCGCTCGACGCCGATCCGGAGATCGCCGCCGCCTACTCGCTGTACGCCACCGGCGGCAACGCCGCGACCCTCGCCGCCTTCGCCGACGCCGGGCGGCGCTGCCGCGCGTTCGTGGCCCACGACCTGGACGCCGAGAACCTCGCGCTGCTCCAGGAGGGGCGGCTGTCGGCGGTGCTGCACCACGACCTCGCCCTCGACCTGCGCCGCGCCTGCCACGTGGTCATGCAGGCCCACGGTGCGCTCCCCGGCGCGCCGCGCTCCTGGTACTCCGGCGTCCAGGTGGTCACCCCGCACAACGTGCCCGCCGATGCCCTGTCCGGGCGCTGAGGCATTGATGGGTATTTGAGGGATCGGCGACGTTGACGCTGCTGTGGTGGCGGCCACAGCCTTGACCCCGACGCGGCCCGCACCGGCGGGCCGGCCAGGGAGTCGGGGAGGCCGTCGTGGGGCTGGACGTCGGGGTCATCGGGGTGGGCATGATCGGCCAGGAGCACATCCGCCGCCTGGACGGCGGCCCCGGCGGCAGCCGGGTGGTCGCCGTCGCCGACGCGGACGCCGACCGCGCCGCCGCCGTGGCCGGGCAGCTCCCGGACGCGAAGGCGCTGCCCACCGGCGAGGAGCTGATCGCCTCGGACGCGGTCGACGCCGTCGTCGTCACCTCGTGGGGGCCGACGCACGAGCCGTACGTGCTCGCGGCCGTCGCCGCCGGCAAGCCGGTGTTCTGCGAGAAGCCGCTGGCCACCACGGAGGAGGCCTGCCGCCGGATCGTGGACGCGGAGGTCGCCGCCGGCCGCCGGCTGGTCCAGGTCGGCTTCAACCGGCGCTACGACCCGGCGCACCGTGCTCTCAAGCAGGCGCTGGACGGCGGCGCCATCGGCGCTCCGCTGCTGGTGCACTGCGCGCACCGCAACGCCTCGGTGCCCCCGCACTACACGCGGGACATGTCGATCGCCGACACCGCGGTCCACGAGATCGACGAGCTGCGCTGGCTGCTCGGCCGCGAGATCGCCGCCGTGCAGGTGCTCACCCCGCGCAAGAGCAGCCGCGGCGGCGAGCTGCAGGACCCGCTGCTGGTGCTGTTCGAGATGTCCGACGGCGTGCTGGTCGACGTCGAGGTGTCGGTCAACGTCCACTACGGCTACGAGATCCGCTGCGAGGTGTCCGGGGAGACCGGCACCGTCGAGCTGGCCGACCCCGCGCCGGTGACCATCCGCCGCGAGGGCGCCGTCGCCGGCCTCGTCCCCGGCGACTGGCGGGAGCGCTTCGCCCTCTCCTACGACGTCGAGCTGCGGGAGTGGGCGGGCACCGCCGCCGCCGCGCAGCCGCCGCAGGGACCGGGCGCCTGGGACGGCTACGTCGCGCAGGTCGTCTCGGATGCCGCGCTGCGGTCCCTGCACTCCGGCGGCCGGGTCCCGGTCGAGCTGCCGCCCCGCCCGGACCTGTACGCGTCTCCGACGTCGTGACGCCCCCCGGACCGAGGTCCGACCGCGCCCGTGCTGCCACGATGCGGGCACCGGCCGCCACGGAGCGCCTCGCGGCCGGCTGACCCGATCACGACGCCCCACCTCCGGAGGCCCGTCATGCCCGATGCGCCCAGCGACACCGCGCTCTCCGCCCGATCAGGCGGCGAGCTGTTCACCGAGGAGGGCTCCGCCGAGGTGGTCGCCGCCAGCTTCGCGGCCACCCCGGACGCGCGGCTGAGGCAGGTGCTGACCTCGCTGGTGCGGCACCTGCACGCCTTCGTCAAGGACGTCGAGCTGACCGAGGAGGAGTGGGGGGTCGCGATCGACTTCCTCACCCGGACCGGGCAGATGAGCAACGAGGTGCGGCAGGAGTTCATCCTGCTGTCCGACGTCCTCGGCGTCTCGATGCTGGTGGAGACGATCAACCACCGCACCGGGGGGACCGCCACCGAGTCCACGGTGCTGGGTCCGTTCCACATGGTGGCGTCCCCGGAGCGGGAACTGGGCGACGACATCAACCTCGACCGCAAGGGCACGCCGTGTCTGGTGTCGGGGCGGGTGACCGGTCCGGACGGGGAGCCGCTGGCCGGCGCCAGCGTGGACGTGTGGCAGACCAACGAGGACGGCTTCTACGACGTCCAGCAGCCCGGCATCCAGCCGGCGGGCAACCTGCGCGGGCTGTTCACCGCCGACGCCGACGGGCGGTTCTGGTTCCGGTCGGTGGTGCCGCGGTTCTACCCGATCCCCGACGACGGCCCGGTCGGGCAGTTGCTGGCGGCGACCGGCCGGCATCCGAACCGGCCGGCGCACCTGCACTTCATCGTCGCAGCCCAGGGCTACCGGCCGGTGACCACGCACGTGTTCGTCGCCGACAGCCCCTATCTGGACTCCGATGCGGTCTTCGGGGTGAAGGAGAGCCTGATCCGCGAGGTGCCCGAGGTCGACGACCCGGCCCGGGCGGCGGAGCTGGGCCTGCCCAACCCGTTCCGCACGCTGACGTTCGACCTGTCCCTGCTGCGGGCCGGCGACGCCCCGCCGGCGGCGCAGCCGGCGCAGGTGCAGCCGACCGTGGTGCGCGGAGCGCCGTCGTGATCGGCCCGTTCACCTACCAGGCGCTGCCCATGCGGGTCGTGTTCGGCGCCGGCTCGCTGGCCTCGTTGCCCGGCGAGGTCGAGGCCCTCGGGCTGACCCGGGTGCTGGTGCTGTGCTCCCCGGAGCAGGAGGCCACCGGCGAGCAGGTCGCCGCCGCGCTGGGCGACAAGGCCGCCGGGGTGCTGGCCGAGGCGCGGATGCACGTGCCGGTCGAGGTCGCCCGCCGAGCCCGGGAGGTGGCCGCCGAGCGGGGCGCCGACGGCTGCGTCACCGTCGGCGGCGGGTCGGCGGTCGGGCTGGGCAAGGCGATCGCCCTCGAGCAGGACCTGCCGGTGATCGCCGTCCCGACGACCTACGCCGGGTCGGAGATGACGCCGGTGTGGGGGCTGACCGAGGGCGGGCAGAAGCGCACCGGCCGCGATCTGCGGGTGCTGCCCCGCAGCGTGCTCTACGACCCGGAGCTGACGGTCACCCTCCCCGCGCAGCTGTCGGCCACCTCCGGGATGAACGCGATCGCCCATTCCGTCGAGGGCCTGTACGCCCCCGACGCGACGCCGATCGTCTCGCTGATGGCCGAGGAGGGCGTGCGCGCCCTGGCCGCCGCCCTGCCCCGGGTCGTGGCCGACGGGTCCGACCTCGAGGGCCGCGGCGAGGCGCAGTACGGCGCCTGGCTGTGCGGCGCGGTGCTGGCCGCGACGACGATGTCGCTGCACCACAAGCTCTGCCACACCCTCGGCGGCACGCTGGACCTGCCGCACGCCCAGACGCACACCGTCGTCCTGCCGCACGCGCTGGCCTACAACCAGCCCGCCGCCCCGGACGCGGTCGCCGCGCTGGCCCGCGCCCTCGGCGGCGTGCCGGACCCGGCCGCCGAGCTGTGGCAGCTGGCCGGCCGGCTCGGCGCCCCCCGCTCGCTGCGCGAGCTGGGCATGGCGGAGGCGGACATCCCGCGGATCGCCGACCTCGCCGTCGCCGATCCGTACGCCAACCCCCGGCCGGTCACTCGCGACGGCGTCGAGGCCCTGCTCCGTGCCGCGTGGACCGGGGCACCACCCCCGGCAGACCCCACCACGGCACCGGCAGCACGCGGCTGAGGGCCCGTCCACCATCGACAGAGAGGCGCGCAGCATGCGGATCGGACTCATCGGGCTCGGCAGGATCGGGGCGTTCCACGCCGGCACGCTGGCCGGGATCCCGGCGATCGAGTCGCTCGTGGTCACCGACCTCGTCCCGGCGAAGACCGAGCAGGTGGTCGACCGCCACCGGGCCGACGGGGTCGAGGGGGTCGACTCCGTGGCGGCGCTGCTCGCCTCCGGCGTCGACGGGGTGGTCATCGCGGCGGGGACCGACGCGCACCCCGAGCTGGTCCTCGCCTGCGTGGAGGCCGGGTTGCCGACGCTGTGCGAGAAGCCGGTGGCGCAGACCGGAGCGGCGGGAGCCGAGCTGCTCCGCCGGCTCGAGGGCTCCACCGTGCCGGTCCAGATCGGCTTCCAGCGCCGGTACGACGCCGCCATCGCCGCGGCCCGGGCTGCGGTCGTCAGCGGGGAGCTCGGCTGGATCACCACGATCCGGTCCACCACGCTCGACCCCGAGCCGCCGCCTCCCGAGTACGTGGCGGTCTCCGGAGGGATGTTCCGCGACTGCGGCGTGCACGACTTCGACGCCATCCGCTGGGTCACCGGCCAGGAAGCCGTCGAGGTGTACGCCACCGGCAGCAACCGGGGCGCGGACTTCTTCCGCCGCTACGACGACGTCGACACCTCCGCCGCCATCGTCACCTTCGCCGACGGCGCGCTCGGGGTCGTGTCGAACACCCGCTACAACGGGCGCGGCTACGACGTGCGGCTGGAGGTCCACGGCTCGGAGGACAGCGTCGCCGCAGGTGTCGACGACGGGTGGCCGATCCGCGCCACCGAACCCGGGATCGGCTTCCCGGCCGGCCCGCCGCACCGGTTCTTCATGGACCGGTTCCAGCCGGCCTTCCGGGCGGAGTTCGAGACCTTCCTCGAGGTCGTCGCCGGGGAGCGGCCCTCGCCGTGCACGGTCGCCGACGGGCTGGAGGCGGACTGGATCGCCGAGGCCTGCGCCCGGTCGTGGAAGGAACACCGGCCGGTGCGGATCGACGAGGTGCGCATCGCATGACCGGCACCGGTGCCGAGCCCGGTGAACCGCTCCGGATCGGCGTGCTGGGCGCGGCCCGCATCGCCGAGCTGGCCATCGTCGGGCCGGCCCGGGCGACCGGAACCCGCCTGGTGGCGATCGCCGCCCGCGACCGGGCGCGCGCCTCGGGGTTCGCGGCGGAGCACGGGGTGGAACAGGCGCTGGACTCCTACGCCGACGTCGTCGCCGCGCCCGAGGTCGAGGCCGTCTACGACCCGCTGCCCAACGCGCTGCACGGCACCTGGAACCGAGCCGCGATCGACGCCGGCAAGCACGTGCTGTCGGAGAAGCCGTTCGCCGCGAACGCCGAGGAGGCGGCCGACGTCGCGGCCGCTGCCCGCGGCCGCGGCCTGGTCGTCGTCGAGGGCTTCCACTACCTGCACCACCCGGTGACCCGCCGGCTGCACGAGCTCCTGGCCTCCGGGGAGCTGGGGGAGCTGGTGCACGTCGAGACGACGCTGGAGATCCGCGACCCGGGGGCCGACGACCCCCGCTGGTCGCTGGCCCTCGCCGGCGGCGCCACGATGGACCTCGGCTGCTACAGCCTGCACGCCCAGCGGGTCCTCGCGCCGTGGGGTGGCGGGGAACCGGAACTGGTCGACGCCCGGGCGGGGGAGCGGCCCGGTGCGCCGGAGGTGGACGAGTGGCTGGAGGCGCGGCTGCGCTTCCCCTCGGGAGCCACCGGGGTGGCCCGCTGCCACATGGCCAGTGACCGCCGGCAGATGACCTACCGGGTCGTCGGGAGCCGCGGCGAGGCGCTCGTCGCGAACTTCGTCGAGCCGCACCTGGACGACCGGCTGGTCATCGAGACGCCGGCCGGCCGGCACGTGGAGCGCCACGGCACGCGGTCGTCGTACACCTACCAGCTGGAGGCGTTCGTCCGGGCCGTTCGGGAGGGGGTGCCGATGCCGATCGACGCCGACGACGCCGTCGCCACGATGCGGTTGATCGACGCGTGCTACGTGGCCGCCGGACTGCGGCCCCGGCCGCGGCTGGGGGCGACGGGCGCGCACCCGGTTCGGTAGGCCCGCCCAGGAGGGGCGCACCCGGGCCGGGAGCACTTCACAACCCGGCGGGTGGGGAGCACGCTGCAGATCACTGTCCCAGCGCCGGGGGAGGTGAGCCGTGAGTGCAGCCGCCGCCGTCTTCGAGCCGAGGCTCGCACCGTGTGGACGCAGGCACGGCGGCGAGCAGTACGTGACCGAGGACCACCAGGGCCTGATCACCGAGGACCTGCGCTACTCCTGCGGCTGCCGAAGCACCAGGGAGGAGTTCCACGACGGCAGCGTCCACCGCATGGTCGTCCACCACAGCGGCAAGGTGCTGGCCGACGAGGAGTGGCGAGGTGAGTGACGTCGTACGCGCCGCGCACGACGTCCTGATCGTGGGAGGAGGCGCAGCCGGCCTCCGGGCTGCCATCGCCCTCGCCGAGACCGACGCCCGGCTCGACGTCGCCGTGATCTCCAAGGTCTATCCGATGCGCAGCCACACGGTGTCGGCCGAGGGCGGCGCCGCCGGCGTCATCGCCGCCGACGACAGCCTCGACGAGCACTGCTACGACACGGTGTCGGGCAGCGACTGGCTCGGCGACCAGGACGCCATCGAGGCCTTCGTCCGGGAGGCCCCCGAGGAGCTCCTGCAGCTCGAGCACTGGGGCTGCCCCTGGAGCCGGCGTCCGGACGGCCGCGTCGCGGTCCGCGCGTTCGGCGGCATGAAGAAGATGCGCACCTGGTTCGCCGCGGACAAGACCGGGTTCCACATGCTGCACGCGCTGTTCCAGACGTCGCTGAAGTACGGCGAGGTCCGGCGGTACGACGAGGAGTTCGTCACCCGGCTGCTGGTCGACGACGGCCGGGTGCACGGCGTCGTGGCGATCGGGCTGATGACCGGGCGGATCCAGGCGATCACCGCGAAGGCCGTCGTCCTGTGCACCGGCGGCTGCGGCAAGGTCTTCCCGTTCACCACGAACGCCAACATCAACACCGGCGACGGCATGGCCCTGGCCTATCGCGCGGGCGCGCCGCTGAAGGACATGGAGTTCGTGCAGTACCACCCGACCGGTCTGCCGTTCACCGGCATCCTCATCACCGAGGCCGCCCGTGCCGAAGGTGGCTGGCTGCTGAACAAGGACGGCTACCGCTACCTGCAGGACTACGACCTGGGCAAGCCGACCCCGACCCCCGAGCTCAGGAGCATGGAGCTCGGCCCCCGCGACCGCCTGTCACAGGCCTTCGTGCACGAGGTCGAGAAGGGCCGCACCACCGACTCGCCCTACGGCCCGATCGTCCACCTCGACCTGCGGCACCTGGGCGAGAAGCTCATCGACACGAAGCTGCCCTTCGTGCGCGAGCTCTGCCTGAAGTACGAGCGGATCGACCCCGTGCACGAGCTGGTCCCGGTCCGCCCGGTGGTGCACTACATGATGGGCGGGGTCTCCACCGACATCGACGGAGCGACCCCCCTCGGAGGGCTGTACGCCGCGGGCGAGACCGCGTGCGTGAGCATCAACGGAGCCAACCGGCTCGGCTCCAACTCGCTGCCCGAGTGCCTGGTGTTCGGCGCGCGGGCGGGTCGGGCGGCGGCCGAGTACGCCGCCACCGCGGGCGGGACGCCGTCCGTCGTCGAGGCCCAGGCGGCCGACGAGGTGCGCCGCCTGGAGCGGGACCTCCTCGGCAAGGGACCGGGCACCGAGAGCATCGCCGCGATCCGCGACGCCATGCAGGCCACGATGGAGGACGCCGCGGGCATCTTCCGGACCGGACCCGCGATGGCCAAGGGCGCGGACACCCTCGCCGAGCTGCAGGAGCGCGTCGGCAACGTCGGCCTCGCGGACGCGAGCCGTGCGTTCAACACCGAGCTCACGGCCGCCCTCGAGCTGGTCAACATGCTCGACATCAGCGAGTGCGTCCTCCAGTCCGGCATGCAGCGTGAGGAGTCGCGGGGGGCGCACCAGCGCACCGACTTCCCGGGCCGCGACGACGAACGCTTCCTGACCCATCTGCTGGTTCTCCGCGATCCCGACGGGACGGCGCGGGTCGAGCGCCTCCCGGTGACCATCACCCGCTGGCCCCCGGGCGAGCGGGTCTACGGCAGGTAGACATGGCGGACAGCATCCGGCTCAGGGTGTCCCGGTTCCGGCCCGACGAGGACTCGGAGCCGCACTGGCAGGAGTACGACGTCCCCCTGCGGAAGGAGTGGACGGTCCTCGACGGCCTCAACCACGTCAAGAACGAGGTCGACACCACCCTGTCGTTCCGCTGGTCGTGCCGGATGGGCATCTGCGGCAGCTGCGGCATGACCGTCGACGGCGAACCCAAGCTGACCTGCGCGACGTTCCTGAGCGACTACGCACCGGGGCCGGTCACGATCGAGCCGCTGTCGAACTTCCCCGTGATCCGGGATCTCGTCGTCGACCTGACCGACTTCATGGAGAAGCTGCCGCGGGTCAAGCCGTGGATCATCCCGAAGGAAGACCACGGGAACGTCGAACCCGACGTGGAGTTCCTCCAGTCGCCTCAGCAACTGGAGGCCTACAGCCAGTTCAGCATGTGCATCAACTGCATGCTCTGCTACGCCGCCTGCCCGGTGTACGGCCTCGACCCCGAGTTCATCGGCCCGGCCGCGATCGCCCTCGCCGAGCGGTACGACCTCGACTCGCGGGACGTGGGGAACCGGCAGCGCCTCGACGTGCTCATCGAGCACGACGGCGTCTGGGGCTGCACCTTCGTCGGCGAGTGCACGCGGGTCTGTCCCAAGCACGTGGACCCCGCGTCGGCCATCCAGCGCTACAAGCTCAAGGCGGCGCTGCAGACGGTGAAGGCGTTCCTGCTCCCGCGGGGGGCACGGTGACTCCCTCCGCGGGCGCGGTGACTCCCTCCGGGGGTACGCCGACCGGCCTGCGCCCCTACCGCCCCCGGATCTCGACCTGGTGGTGGACCAGGAAGCGGACCTACCTCGTCTTCGTGCTGCGCGAGCTGAGCAGCGTCTTCATCGCCTGGTTCGTGGTCTACCTGGTGCTGTTCCTCTACGCGGTCGGTCGGGGGGAGGCGGCCTACCAGCGCTTCCTCGACTGGGCCTCCTCGCCGTGGGTGACCGCGCTGAACGTCGTCGCGCTGGTCTTCGTGCTGCTGCACACGGTGACCTGGTTCAGCCTCACCCCGCAGGCGATGGGGGTGCGGGTCGCGGGCCAGAAGGTGCCGGACTTCCACATCATCGCCGGCCAGTACACCGGCCTGGTGGTGGTCTCCGGGTTCGTGCTCTGGCTGGTGACGCGATGACGTGGGTGACGCCGTGACCAGGCGGCGGGTGGAGCCGCTCGTGTGGCTGATGTTCAGCGCCGGCGGGGTGCTGGCCGCGGTGTTCCTGCCGAGCCTGATCCTCGTGTTCGGCCTGGCCCTCCCGCTGGGCTGGCTCGACCCGCCGGACCACGGGGACGTGCTCGCCGTCGTCGGCCACCCGGTGACTGTCGTGGTCCTCGTGGGCGCGTTCGTGCTGCTGCTGGTGCACAGCGCCCACCGCTTCCGGTACACGCTGTACGACGGGCTCCAGATCAAGAAGAAGCGGACGGTCGCGGTGCTCTGCTACGGCGCCGCGATCGTGGGCTCGGTCGCCACGCTGGCCGTGCTCCTCGGCGCCGCCGGAGGATGAGCGGGGCCGGCCGCCCGGGCGTCACAGGGCGGGATGGGCGGGCACCCCGCTGGTCTGCTCGATGTCCCGAGCGGCCGTGTCGAGCAGGAGGTGGCTCAGCTCCGACAGCGCCCGGGCCACCGCCAGCTCGTCCCCGATCTCGGGCACGTCGCGGTCCCCGGGGTTGAGCCGCGCGAGCCCGGTCCCGGTCAGGGACTGGCCCTCGGTGCGCAGCCGGGCGACGGCGCGGGTGCGGCCCTCGTGCTCGTCGATGTCGACTTGAACGGTCCACGTCTTGACGGCGTCCATGGCGATCCCATCGGTCGGGGGAGCGGTTCCATTGTGCTGCCGGGGAGCGCCGGCGGACCGGGTCGACTCCATCCGCGTCGGCCCTCGCCCCGGCAGTGCCGGACTCCCTAGCCTGGCCCGGTGACGGATGAGGCAGGACCGTCGGGCAGCCACGTGCACGTCCCGATGAGGGAACGGTCGACCGACGAGCCGCACCGGGCGTCCAGCCCGCTGGAGCTGTTGTTCGACCTGACGTTCGTCGTCGCCGTCGCGAGCATCACGGCGCAGCTCGCCCACGGGATCGCGACCGGACACGCCCTGGACGACCTGACGCCGTTCCTCCAGGTGTTCTTCGCGATCTGGTGGGCGTGGATGAACTTCACCTGGTTCGCCTCGTCCTACGACACCGACGACGTCCCCTACCGGCTCCTGACGATGGTCCAGATGGCGGGCGTGCTGGTGCTCGCGGCGGGGGTGCCGGTCGCCTTCGAGGACGCCGACTACCGCGCCATCACCATCGGCTACCTCGTCATGCGGGTCGGCCTGGTCGCGCAGTGGCTGCGGGCGGGGAGGGAGGACCCCGCGAGCCGGCGCACCGCCGTCCGCTACGCGCTCGGGATCTCGGTCGTCCAGGTCGGCTGGCTCGCCCGCCTCGTGCTCGCGGAGACCGGGGTGCTGCCGGAGGCGTCGCTGCTGCCGGTGTTCCTGGGTCTGGTCGTCCTCGAGCTGGCGGTCCCGCGGTGGGCGGAGCGGGCCCGGTCCACCAGCTGGCACCCGCACCACATCGCCGAGCGCTACGGCCTGTTCACGATCATCCTGCTCGGGGAGAGCGTGCTGGCCGCGTCGACCGGCGTGCAGGCGGCATCAGCGGCGGGGTCGGGTGTGAGCCGGTCCCTGGTGGCCATCGCCCTGGGCGGGCTGGTCCTGCTGTTCGCCCTCTGGTGGCTGTACTTCCTGGAGCCGGCGGGGGAGGGGCTCGCCACCCGGCGCCATCGGTCCTTCGTCTGGGGGTACGGCCACTACGGCATCTTCGCGGCGCTCGCGGCCGTCGGCGCGGGGCTCGAGGTCGCGGTGGAGTCCACCGGCCACCACCTCGAGGTGTCCGAGACCGGCGTCGGCTACGCGGTGGCGGTCCCCGTGGCCGTGTTCCTCGTCCTGCTGTGGGCGGTGCACGCCCCGATCGTGCGCCGGCCGGTCATCCCTCCGGTCCTGATCCTGGGCGCCGCCGTCGTCGTCTTCCTCGTGCCCCTCGCGGCGGGGGCCGTCGGGCTCGCGGTCGTCGTCGTCACCGTCGCCGCCGTGTGCTCGGCCCTCGTCGCGACGACGGTGCTCTCGCGCCCGCGGCGAGCGGGTGTCCGACGACGAGGGGTCCTGGAATGACGATCAGCGAGGTCGACCTCCGCCAGCGGTGGGCCGAGGGCCGGGCGTGCCACGGCGTGTGGAGCGTGCTGCCGGGGGCGGTGACCGGAGAGGTCCTGGCGCGGACCGGCGCGGACTTCGTCGTCGTCGATCTCCAGCACGGCGCCCGGACCGAGGCGGAGCTGCCGGGGGTCGCCGCCGCCGTCACCGCAGCGGGCTCGGTGCCGCTCGTCCGGGCCCGCAGCCCCCACTTCGCCGACGTCGGCCGCCCGCTGGACCTGGGCGCCCGCGGCGTCATCGTGCCCAACGTGCGCGATGCCGGCCACGCGCGGGAGGTCGTCGCCGCCGGCCGGTACGCCCCGGCCGGCGGCCGGTCGATCGGGCGGCTCTCCGGTGGGGCCGACGAGCCCCTGGTGGTGGTGATGGTGGAGTCCGCGACCGCGCTCGACGACCTCGACGCCGTCCTCGCCGTGGAGGGGGTGGACGGGATCTACGTGGGGCCGGGGGACCTCTCGCTGTCCCTGGGGTTGACCGGTGCGGAGCACCGGGCGGAACTGCGCGGGATCCTGTCCTCGATCATCGCGCGGGCCGCAGCGGCGGGCGTGCCCGTCGGCGTCCACGCCCACAGCGGCGAGGAGGCTGCCGGCTACGAGGCCGAGGGGGCGACGATCGTCACGGTCGCCGCCGACGCCGCCGCCCTGGGCGCGGCCGTCGCGCACCACCTCGGTGTCGCCCGCGGCCGGTCGGGGCCGACCCCCGACTGACCGGCCGGGGTCAGCCGGTGGCGACCCCGGTGGCCTCCTGCGCCGGCGTCTGCGGGCGGCCACGGTCGCGGGGCATGAGGAGCACCGCGGCGAGCATCGCCACGGCCAGCACCGTCGTCGCCAGGAAGACGTGGTGCACCGCGGTGGTGAGCGCCTCCGGCGCCACCCGGTCGCCCTCCACCCCCGACCGGCCGAGGGTCGCGTTGACGATCGCGCCGAAGACGGCGACCCCGACGGCGCTGCCCGCGGAGCGGAAGAACATGTTGGAGCCGGTGACCACCCCGCGCTGGTGCCACTGGACCGCCGCCTGCGCGGCGATCAGCGTCGGCGCCGCGGTGAACCCCATGCCCAGACCGATCACGAACGAGGTCGCGCCGACCTGGACCACGCTGGAGGACCCGTCGAGCAGGAGCAGCAGCGCCGCGCCGAGGACGACGACGGCGGCGCCGATGAGCGCGGTGGACCGGATGCCGATCCGCAGGTAGACCCGGCCGGACAGCGCCGCCGAGATCGGCCAGCCCATCGTGAGCGCGGCCAGCGCGAAGCCGGCGACCAGGGGACCCGTGCCCAGCACGTCCTGGACGAACGTCGGCACGTACGACGTCAGGCCGAGCAGGACGGCCCCGACGCAGGCGGCGACCAGGTTCGTCGCGACGAGCAGCCGGTTCCGCAGCAGCCGGAGCGGGACGACCGGATCGGCCGCCCGGCGCTCGATGAGGACGAACACCCCGAGCAGGACGGCGCCGCCGGCGAGGACGGCGATGCTCTGCGGGGACCGCCACGCCCAGGCCTGGCCGCCCTCGAGCAGGCCGAGGATCAGCAGGGTGAGGGCGACGGTGAGCGTCGCGGCCCCGGCGTGGTCGATCCGCGGACGGCGCCGGTCGACCCGCTCGGTGAACCGCAGGCCGATCGCCGCCGCGGCGATCAGGCACAGCGGGATGTTGACGAGGAAGATCCACCGCCAGCTGACGTACTGGGAGAGGACGCCGCCGAGCGTCGGGCCCACGACCGACGAGACGGCCCAGACGCTGGCGATGTAGCCCTGCACCTTCGCCCGCTCCTCCAGCGAGTACAGGTCCCCGACCATCGTCATCGCCATCGGCTGGACCGCGCCGGCACCCAGGCCCTGCACCGCCCGGAACGCGATGAGGGCGCCCATGCTCCACGCCAGGCCGCAGAGGATCGAACCGAGGAGGAACAGGCCGATGCCGACGAGCATCACCGGCTTGCGGCCGAAGACGTCGGCCAGCTTGCCGTAGACCGGGACCGTCACCGCCTGCGCGAGCAGGTAGACGGAGAACAGCCACGGGAACTCGGCGAAGCCGCCGAGGCTGGCCACGATCGACGGGACGGCGGTGGCGATCACGGTCGCGTCGATGGCGACCAGGGCGGTGGACAGCATGATCCCGACGAGGACCGGGCCACGCTCCGACCGGAAGCCGACACCCGACGACGCTGCGGCCCGCTCCACGCTCACCGCTCCGAGGTTAGGGCGGCGGAGGCATCCCCACTGGGCCGCCTCGACGCCGCCGGCGGGGTCTCACCCGGCGAGGCCGTCCAGGATGCCGACGATCCCGGCGGGGCGGAGCTGGAACCGCAGATGGCTGCTGACCAGCGAGCGCACGTCGAACGGCCGGTCGGCGAGGAGCGCGTCGGCCTCGGGGACCGCTCCGTGGACGGTGCGCGGGTCAGGCGGGCTCGGGCACGCCTCCGGGGTCGCCGCCGGGATCGTCCGGTGTCGACTCGATCGGCGGGGGCGGGAGCGGCTGGGGGGCGTCGGGGAGCAGCTCGGCCGGATCGTCCGGCACCGGCTGGTCGGGATCGATCTCCGGACCCGGCTCCGGCAGGGGTGCGACCATGCGAGAAGTGAACCAGCGCGGTCGCGGCATCGGAGAGTCTCCCGTCGCCGTCATCCCGGCCGGCCGGCAGCGGGCGCGACCACCTGCCCTCGGGCCGCGCTCGCCCGTGCGGCCTCGAGCACCGCGAGGCAGCTGACCGCGTCCCACGGGTCGACCGGGGGCGGCCCGTCCCCCCGGACGGCGCGGGCGAAGCCGGTGTAGAAGGCGCTCCAGTCCCCGCGCTGCGAGGGCACGGGGACGGCGACGCCGCCGCGGTGGACGGCACCCCACCGGCTCTCGGGGACCGTGCCCCACGCGGCGCCCTCCGACCGGGGCGTCCGGCCGGCCATCAGCGGCGCGGTCTGTCCGTCGTCGTCGGGTACGACCAGGGTGGCCGCGGCGCCGTCGACCCGGAAGCGCGAGCCGACGTCCCCCTGCCGCGCCCAGTTGCCGGTCACGTGCGAGGTCACCCCGCCGTCGTGCCGGAGGGCCACGAAGAACCCCGCGTCGACCCCGTCCACACCCGGCGCCATGGTCAACTCGGCGTAGACCGACCGGACCGGGCCGAACAGGTGCAGCGCCTGGTCGACCGCGTGGCTGCCCAGGTCGAGCAGCGCGCCGCCGCCGGTCACCGGGAGGCCCTCCGGCTGCGGCGCCTGCTCCATCCGGGACTCGACGTGCAGGACCTCCCCGAGCGTGCCCGCGGCGACCACCTCCCGGACGGTCCGGTAGTCCGCGTCCCACCGCCGGTTCTGGTAGACCGTCAGCAGGACGCCGGCCCGCTCGGCGGCGAGCACGGTCTCCCGCGCTGCCGCCGCGTCGCGGGCGAACGGCTTGTCGCAGACGACCGGCAGCCCGAGGTCGATCGCCTCGTGCACGAGCGGGACGTGCGAGTCGAGCGGCGTGGTGACCACGACCGCGTCCACGCCGGCGTCGGCCAGCTCGGCGAGGCTGCCCGCGACCGGTACGCCGGGGAGGTCGGCCGCGAGCGCCGCGCGCCGTTCGGGCGACCGGACGACGACGCCGCCCAGCTCGCAGCCCTCGGCGTGCTCGATCAGCGGAGCGTGGAAGAGGCGGCCGCCCTTGCCGTAGCCGACCAGGCCGATCCGCACCGGCGGCGCGCTCATGCGACCGCCACGGCGACACAGGGGTTCTCCACGGCGCACTCCGTCCCGGGCGGCGTCCTGCGGGGCGGCTTCCGACTCTGCGCGACACCGCGGCGCAGGTCAACACTTTGTCAGTACAAACGGGTCGAGTCCGGACCGCGCCGCGTCGGTCGGACGGCCCCGATCCCACCCCGGTGGAGCTCCGGCACGGAGGGGGACCACACTCGGCCAGTCCCGCCGCGACCGACCGTGAGCCGGGGACCCCGCTGCCCGAGGAGGATCCGTTGACCAGCCCCAGAGCCCTGCTGCTGGAGAACATCGACCCGGTGGCGGTAGAGCTGCTGTCCTCGGCCGGCTACGAGGTGGAGTCGGTGCGGGGAGCACTGGACGAGGCGGACCTGGCCGCCGCGCTGGACGGCGTCCACCTGCTGGGGATCCGGTCCAAGACGCAGGTGACCAAGGGGGTCCTGCAGGAACGTCCGGGGTTGGCGGCGGTGGGCGCCTTCTGCATCGGCACCAACCAGATCGACCTCGCCGCGGCGGCCGCCGCGGGGGTGGCGGTGTTCAACGCGCCGTACTCCAACACCCGCAGCGTCGTCGAGCTGGCGATCGCGGAGATCATCAGCCTGGCCCGGCGGCTGAACGACCGGGACCGCGCGCTGCACGCCGGGATCTGGGACAAGTCGGCCACCGGCAGCCACGAGATCCGCGGCCGGACACTCGGCATCGTCGGCTACGGCAACATCGGCAGCCAGCTGTCCGTGCTGGCCGAGGCCCTGGGCATGCGGGTGCTGTTCCACGACCTGGAGGACAAGCTCGCCCTGGGCAACGCCGAGGCCTGCGGCAGCCTGGAGGAGCTGCTCGAGCGAGCGGAGACCGTGACGCTGCACGTCGACGGGCGGGCCGGGAACGCGGGGCTGTTCGGCGCCGAGCAGTTCGCCCGGATGCGCCGCCGCAGCCTGTTCCTCAACCTGTCCCGCGGGTTCGTCGTCGACCACGAGGCGCTGCGCGAGCACATCCTCAGCGGCCACATCGCAGGCGCGGCCGTCGACGTGTTCCCCGACGAGCCCAAGGAGCAGGGGGACGAGTTCTCCTCGGTGCTGCGCGGGCTGCCCAACGTCATCCTCACCCCGCACGTCGGCGGGTCGACCCAGGAGGCCCAGTACGACATCGGGCGGTTCGTCGCCGGCAAGCTGGCCGACTACACGGTCACCGGGACGACGACGCTGAGCGTGAACCTGCCGGCGGTGGCCCTGCACGGGTCCTCGGCGGCCCGCTTCGCGCTGCTGCACCGCAACGTGCCGGGTGTCCTGGCCCGCGTCGACGCGCTGATCGGCGAGCACGGCCTCAACGTCGACGGTCAGGTCCTGGCCACCCGCGGTGAACTCGGCTACGTCGTGACCGACGTCAACGGCGCACTGCCCTCGGCCCTGCAGGCCTCGCTCGAGGCGCTGCCCGAGACCGTCCGCCTGACGGTCTTTCCCGAGCGACCCTGAGCCGGCGGTCGGGCAGGGGCATCCGTCAGCTGCCGGTGGTGGATCCCGCAGCCGACGCCGTCCCGCTCGCGGTCGCGAGGTGAGCGGTCGCCTGCGCCAGGTGCACCAGGTCGGAGGCGACGGTCGCGAAGGTGAACCCCTCGGTCAGGCGCTGGGTGGCCTGCTCGCCCGAGTCGGTGTGGATCCCGGCGGCGACCCCGGCAGCGGCGGCGGCCTCGCGCACCCTGGTCAGCGCCGCCTGGCCGCGGCGCCCGGCCCCCGGCTCGCCGGCGGCGGTGCTGAGGCAGGCTGCGAGGTCGTGATGACGGACAGGACGGGGTGGGGCCGGCTGCTGCCCACCCGGCGCCCGGCGGTGGCGCTCCCGGCCATGCCGGCCACCCCCGGCCACGCGTGGGCGTTGCTGCGCCGGCCGGCGGTCCAGCGCGGCATCCGGGCGGCGATCGCGGCCGGGCTGGCGTGGCAGGTCGCCGTCCTCCTGCCGCCGGTGCTGTCGGACTACGCCTACTACGCCCCCCTGGGCGCCGTGATCGCGGTCCACCCCACCGTGGCCGACTCGGCCGGGGCGGCCTGGCGCACCGTGCTCGCGATCATGCTCGGCTTCGGCCTCGCCGTCGTGGTCTACGAGGCGACGCCGTCGTTGCCCGGCGCGCTCACCATCGCGCTGCTGGTGGCCCTCGCGATCGGGGTGGAGAAGTGGCGGCTGCTCGGCCAGCAGGCCGGCTGGGTCAGCTTCGCCGCCGTCCTCATGCTCACCGTGGGCGCCGAGGACCCCGGCTCCTACGTCCTGCGCTACGCCGGGCTCACCCTGATCGGCGCGGTGGTCGGGGTCCTCGTCACGACCGTCCTGTTCCCGCCGCTGCAGCTGACCCAGGCGGTGGAGCAGATCGACCGCACCCGGGACATGCTGGCCGGGCACCTGGAGCAGATGGCCGCCCGGCTGGCCCGCGACCAGGTCCCCTCGCCGGCCGAGGAGCGACGGTGGATGGCGGCGCTCGGCCCCGAGCTGGACCGGATGCGCCGCGCCGAGGCCCTCGTCGAGCGGGCGCGGCAGGCCAACCCGCGAGCCCGCCGCTGGCAGGAGGCCGCGGCGCGCATCCGCGCGGAGTCGCGGGCCCTGGACCGCGTGGCCGTCCTCATCGACGACCTCACCGCGCTCGTCTCCGAACGGCAGCCGCACCGTCGCGGGGACCGGACCGACGTCGGCACCGCCCACCTCCTCAGCGACGCCCTCGCCGGGCTCGCCGGCGTGCTGCGGAACCCCTACCACTCCGGCGACGGGACGACGCCCGACCCGAGGACCGAGCAGATCGACGCCGCCCGGGAGGCGCTGGACCGGATCGTCGAGCGGCTGAGCTCCCTCCCCAGGCACCGGTCCCTGATGTCCCTGAGTGCCGTGGTGGTCGGGGTGCAGCGCGGCCTCATGGCTCTCGAGGCGTACGAGCCCGACTGACCGCCCGGCCCGTCCGGCGGGCACCATGACAGGCGGACGGCACCGCATCGAGTCGCGCGCAGGGGAGGGAGTGCATGCCCGCCCCGATCGTCGACGTCATGGCCGCGGCGGATCCCGTCGCGGTGGTGCTGGACGCGCATGCGCGCGGGGCGTCGATCGCCCTGCGGACGTCGGGCACGACCAGCGGGCCCCGGTCGGTCGTCCGGACGGCGGCGTCGTGGGTCGACTCGTTCCCGGCCTTCTCCGGCCTGACGGGGATCGACGCCGGCGCGAGGGTCTGGGTGCCGGGGCCGCTGTCGGCCACCATGAACCTGTTCGCGGCGGTCCACGCGCGGTGGATCGGTGCCGCGGTCACCGGCTCTCCGGACGGCGCCACGCACGCGCAGCTGACCCCGGCGGCCCTGGCGGCGGCACTCGACGCCGGCACGCCGCTGGACGGCGTGCACGTGGTCGTGGCCGGTGACCGGCTGGGGGAGGGGCCGGCCCGGAGGGCGGCGGCGGCCGGGGTCCGCACGAGTCACTACTACGGCGCCGCCGAGCTGTCCTTCGTCGCCTGGGGGACGCACGAGGCGGACCTGCGGCCCTTCCCCGGCGTCGAGGTGTCCGTCCGGGACGGGTGCGTCTGGGCCCGCTCGCCCTGGCTGAGCCAGGGGTACGCCGGCGAGCCGGGGCCGTTGCGGATCGCCGCCGACGGATACGCGACGGTCGGTGACCGCGGGCGCCTGCGCGACGGCGTGCTCGCCGTGACCGGCCGGGACGAGGGCACCGTGGTCACCGCCGGCGCGACGGTGGTGGTCTCCGACGTGGAGCAGGCGCTGCGCCGGGCCACCGGCGGTGACCTCCTCGTCCTCGGGGTCGAGCACCCGCGCCTGGGTGCCCAGTTGGTCGCGGTCGTCGCCGACCGGGAGGTGCACGCCCGGGCCTTCGCCGCGGCGCGCAGCGGGCTGTCCCGCAGCCACCGCCCGGTCCGGTGGTATCTGGCGGCGGAGCTGCCGCTGACCGCGGCGGGGAAGATCGACCGGGCCGCGCTGGCCGCGCTGGTCACCCGGCGGGCGTTGACCGGTCTGCCGCCTCCCGGGCGGGCGGGGTGACCCGGCGCGAGGACCGGCCGGTGATCGTGCAGGCGCTCCGCACGCCGATCGGAACGGCCGGGATGTCGCTGGGCTCGGCCTCGGCGGCCGACCTCGCCGCGCCGGTGATCGACGCCGTGGCGGCCGGGCTCGGAGAGCACGCCGCCGCCGTCCGCGAGGTGGTGCTCGGCAACTGCATGGGCCCGGGGGGCAACCTGGCCCGGGTCGCCGCCCTGCAGGCGGGCCTGCCGGTGACGGTTCCCGGGCTCACGGTCGACCGGCAGTGCGGCAGCGGCCTGGCCGCGATCGTGCAGGCCGCTTCGACCGCGCGCGACGAGGCCGGGCTGGTGCTGGCCGGGGGAGTGGAGTCGCCGTCGACCGCGCCGTGGCGGTGCTGGCCGCCGGCTCCGGGCGGGGAGCCGACGAGGTACACGCGGGCGCCGTTCGCGCCGGCCGAGACCGGGGACCCGGACATGGGCCCGGCCGCCGACGCGCTCGCCGCGGACTTCGCCGTCTCCCGTGCCCGCCAGGACGACTACGCCGCCCGCTCGCACGCCCGGGCCGTGGCCACCCAGCGGGCCGGCGGGTTCACCGCCGAGATCGTCCCGGTCGCCGGTGTGGACCGGGACGAGCGACCCCGGGAGCGGTTCACCGCCGAACGGCTGGCCCGGCTGCGGCCCGCCTTCGGGGCCGGTGGCACGGTGACCGCCGGCAACTCCTGCGGCATCAACGACGGCGCCGCGGTCGTCGCGGTGGCCGACGCGGGCAGCCACCGGCGGATGGGGGTCCCGGCCCTGCGGATCCTGGCGACCGCCACGGCGGGGGTGGACCCCAACCGGCCCGGGCTGGGCATCGTGCCCGCCACCCGGACGGCGCTCGGCCGGGCGGGGCTGACGCTGGACGACATGGACGTCATCGAGTTCAACGAGGCCTTCGCCGGACAGGTGCTCGCCTGCTGCACGGCGCTGCACCTCGATCCCGAGCGGGTCTGCCCGGAGGGGGGAGCGCTCGCCCTCGGCCACCCCTGGGGCGCCTCCGGCGCGGTGCTGGTCGTCCGGCTGTTCACCCAGCTGCTGCGGGGCGGCGGCGGGCGGTACGGGCTCGCCGCCATCGCCGTCGGCGGGGGACAGGGCGTGGCCCTGGTGGTGGAAGCCTGCGCCTGAGGCAGGCCGGGACGACGGCGGGAGAGGGTCGTGGCAGCGACGTCGCAGCTGGTTCGGGACCACGAGGGCAGGCCCCCGTTCGTCGTCGGACTGCGGGATCTCGACGCGGGCGCCGTGGGCATCGCGGGGGGCAAGGCCGCGAACCTGGGCGAGCTCATGGGCGCGGACCTCCCGGTGCCGGACGGCTTCTGCGTGACCACCGAGGCGTACCTCGAGCTGACCGCGGTCGCCGACCTCACGGAGGTCCTCGCGGACCTGGCCGGCGTGGCGGCGGACGACCGGGACCGGGCAGTCGCGCTGGCCGGGCGCGCACGGGACCGGATCCTGTCCGTCGCCGTGCCCGCTCCCGTGGCGGACGCGATCGCGTCGGCCTACCGGGCACTGGGTGACACGGCGGTGGTGGCGGTCAGGTCCTCGGCCACCGCCGAGGACCTGCCCTTCGCCAGCTTCGCGGGGCAGCAGGACACCTTTCTCGGGATCGCCGGGACCGCGGCCGTGCTCGACGCGGTCCGCCGCTGCATGGCGTCGCTCTGGACGGACCGGGCGGTCGTGTACCGCGTCCGCAACGGCGTCGACCACGCCGTGACGCGGCTGGCCGTCGTGGTGCAGCGGATGGTGGACGCGGCCGTGGCCGGCGTGATGTTCACCGTCAACCCGGTGACCGGACGGCGCGGGGAGACCGTCGTCGACGCCGGCCCGGGCCTGGGCGAGGCCGTGGTCAGCGGCGCGGTCAACCCCGACCACTTCGTGCTCGACAGCAGGACCGGCGCCGTGCTGGAGCGGCGGCTGGGGGACAAGCGCCTCGTCGTCCGGACCCGCGCGGAGGGCGGGACCGAAGCGGTCCCCCTGCCCGCGTCCGACGCCCCCTGCGTGTCCGACGACCAGCTCCGCGCGCTGGTGCGGCTCGGCGACCGCGTCCAGCAGCACTTCGGGCGACCGCAGGACACCGAGTGGGCCATCGACGGGGCCGGCGGGCTGTGGCTCACGCAGGCGCGGCCGGTCACCACCCTCTTCCCGATCCCGGACGGCGATCCGGCGGAGGACGGGTGCCGCGTCTACTTCTGCTTCAGCCTGGCGCAGGGGTTGACCCGTCCGCTGACCCCGATGGGGCTGTCCGCGATCCGGGTGATCGGGTCGTCCGTCGCCCGGCTCTACGGCCGCCCGCCGGTCGACCCGGTCGCCGGCCCGCCGGGGGTCCGGGACGCGGCGGGGCGGTTGTTCTTCGACATCACGCCGATCCTGCGCAGCACCGCCGGCCGGGCCGTCTTCCCGCGGGTGCTCGACGTGATGGAGGCGCGCTCGGCGACGGTGCTGCGCGCGTTGTTCGACGATCCCCGGCTGTCCGTCGTGCACTCCTCGTGGTGGCCGGTCGTCCGGCGGCTCGCGTGGGTGGCGGCGCGGTTCGGCGTCCCGCTCCAGGTGGCGCAGGCCGTCGCCCGGCCGGCGGCGGCACGGCGGCGCCTCGCCCGCCTCGGCGAGCGCCTCCGGGAGCGCCCGGTGCCGCCGGCGTCCGCCGCGCCCGCGGACCGGCTGGACCACGTCGTCGGGCTCCTCGGCGACGCCGTCGTCCAGGTGGTGCCACGGGTGATGCCGCCCGCGGCGGCCGGCTTCGCGATGCTGGGACTGGCCGGTCGGCTGCTCGGGCCCGACCTGCGGCCCGGTGAGCTGGCAACCGTCCTGCGCGGTCTCCCGCACAACGTGACGACGGAGATGGACCTCGAGCTGTGGAGCCTGGCGACGCGGGTCCGGGCCGACCGGGACGCCGCGGCGGCGGTGCGGCGCGAGTCGGCCGGAGAGCTCACCCGGGCCCACCGGACCGGGGCACTGCCACCGGTCCTGCAGCACGGGCTGGCGGGCTTCCTCGAACGCTACGGCCATCGCGCCGTCGCCGAGATCGACGTCGGGGTGCCGCGCTGGGGCGAGGACCCGGCCCCGGTCCTCGGCGTCCTCGCCACCTACCTGCGGCTCGAGGACCCCGACCGGGCCCCGGACCGGGTGTTCGCCCGTGGCGCCGGAGAGGCCGAGGCCATGGTCGCGGCGCTGACGGAGCGGGCCCGGCGGCGCGGCCGGCTGCGGGGGAGGGCCGTGGGCCTCGCCCTGGACCGGGCCCGGCAGCTCGCCGGCATCCGTGAGCTGCCCAAGTCCCTCATCGTGGTGGTCCTCGCGCGGGTGCGGCAGCAGGTGCTGGGGATCGGAGCGGACCTGGCCGCCGCGGGCGGGCTCGTCTGGGCCGAGGACGTGTTCTTCCTCGACCTGGGCGAGGTCGCCGCCGGACTGGAGGGACGGGACCTCCGGGACGTCGTCGCCGGCCGGCGGGCGGACCACGACCGGGAGCTGCGACGCCGGCACGTGCCCCGCGTGCTGCTCAGCGACGGCACCGAGCCGGAGGCGCTCGTGGGTGTCGCGCCGGCGGCAGACGGTGCCCTCGCCGGCACCCCGGCATCCGCGGGGGTCGTCACCGGTCCCGCCCGCGTCGTCCTGGACCCCGGAACGGCGCACCTCGTGCCCGGCGAGGTCCTCGTCGCGCCGTCCACCGACCCCGGCTGGACCCCGCTGTTCCTCACCGCGGGCGCCCTCGTCATGGAGATGGGCGGGGCCAACTCCCACGGTGCCGTGGTCGCCCGCGAGTACGGCATCCCGGCGGTCGTCGGCGTACCGGACGCCACCAGCCGGTTCACGACCGGTCAGCAGCTCACGGTCGACGGGACCCGTGGCCTGGTCACGGCCGCCGTGGAGGAGGGCGGGCGCTGATCCCCGGACGCGGGCGGACGCGGGCCGACCGGCGTGTCGGCCGTGGTGGGTGCGCTTCTTTCCGCGCGCCCGCGCGGGAACCCCGTGACACCGGGGTCGTCCCGGCCCCAGCATCTGCCCTACTTGTCGCGGGGGTTGGCCCAGTCAGAGGCGGTTGGGCGGGGGTGGCGGTCGGTGACGGACCTGAGAACCGAACGGGCGATCGAGCTCGACCCTGCCGGTCCGTCCGACCCCCACGAGCAGCAGCCGGGCGATCCGCCGCCGGCCGCGTCGGGCGGCGTGGCGTTGACCCGGCTGATCGGCCTGGCCCGCCTCACCCCGCCGCAGGCCCTCGAGATCGGTGCCGGTGTGCTGGCGGAGGCGGCGCGGCGGGCGGAGCCGGACGGCGGGAGCCCGGACAGCGACCGGTTCGAGATCGGTCCGGTCGTCGTCGGTGCCGACGGGCGGGTGGTCCTCGGCCCCGGAGGACCGGGTGGTGCGGCTGTCGAGGCGGTGCTCGCGGACCTGGCCGGTGCCGCCCGGCTCCGCGGTCGCCGTCCGGATCCGGCCGCCGACCAGCTGCTGGACGCGCTCGACCGGGCCGGAACGCTCCTGCCGGTCTCCGGCGTCCCCGCGGTCGCCCGGATGCTGGGGGAGGCGGCCGGCGCCGTCGACCGCAGTGCGGTCCGCGCCGAGCTGGCCGCGCTGGTGGCGGCGATCGGCGGGGCAGCGGGGCCGGCCGCCGGGCCGATCAGGAACCCGTCCCCGGCCGTCCGAGCCGCCCCGGCGGGACTCGACCCCCAGGGGGCGACCCGGACCACGCGCCGCCGGATCGGCGCGTGGCTCCTCTCCGCACTGGTGCTCGCCGCGGTCGTCTCGGTGGAGGTCGCCGTCCTGCGGGACGACATCGCCGTCGACATCCGCCTGCTCCTGGACGCGGGGCGCAGCGGGTCGACGCCGTCCGCCGCGCCGGAGCCCGACGGCCCGCCGATCGTGCCACCGGCCCCCGCGGCGGCCGGCACCGTGACCGCGGTCGACCTGCGCCTCCTCGCGCAGTGCGCGCCGGGCGCGCCCTGCGACCTCCGGCTCCTGGTGCGGCTCGTCCCGGGACCCGAGCCGCAGGTGGTGACCTGGTCGTACCGGATCGTCGACCGCTGCACCGGGGCCACGGAGACCGCACCGGGCGGAACCGTCACCGTGCCGCCGGAGGGGGAGCGGGCCGTTGCTGCCGGCACCGTGCCGCTCCCGGCCCTGCAGGCCGTGGCGGTGGTCGCCGTCACCGACCTCCCCGCAGCCGCGGCCTCTCCACCGGTGTTCGCCGGCTCGTGCCGCTCCGACGGACAGTCCGGCTGAGCCCACGGGGGGTGCGACATGCCGATCACCGGACCCGCCGGGCCGCCGGCGCCGGGGCGGGAGAGCAGGGGCCGGACCCGGCAGCAGCGCAGGAACCGACGCAGCGGGGCCTTCGACCTGCTCGCGATCGTGGCCGCACTGACGCTGGTCGGGCTCGGACTGGCGAACCTGCACCTCATCGGCGCGACCGAGCTCGCGGCGCGGCAGGGCGTGATCGCCGCCGGCGGGGTGCTGGCCCTCATGGTGTTCTGGCGCGTCCGGGCCCGGTACCTCCGCGTTCTGGGCTGGGCCGCCTACGGCGCGGCCGTCCTCCTCGTCGGCGTGCTCACGGTCGGCCTGTCCGCGAACGGCGCCACCCGGTGGATCGCGATCGGCTCCTTCACCTTCCAGCCCTCCGAGCTCGCCAAGCTCGGGCTGCTGCTGGTCCTGGCCACCGTCCTCGGGTCGGGCCGGCCGGCGTGGCAGCGCTTCACGGCGGCCGTGCTGCTCTCGGTCGTGCCCATCGGGCTCACCGTGCTCCAGCCGGACCTCAGCACCACGACCCTGCTCGCGGTCCTCGCCGGGACCATGCTGGTGATCGGACGCGTGCCCGCGCGGTTCCTCCTGCCGCTGGCCGCCGCGGTGGTGATCTCCGCGCCGCTCATGATCAGCCTCCTGCGGCCCTACCAGCTCGTCCGCCTCGGCAGCTTCCTGGTCGGTGCCCACGAGTCCCCGACCGGCTCGGGCTGGGCCGTGCGGCAGGCGCACATCGCCGTGGGCTCCGGAGGGCTGTTCGGGCGGACCGACGACCCGCTCCGGGGCCTGCGTGCGCAGTACCTGCCCGAGCGGGAGACCGACCTGGCCCTGGCCAGCCTGGTCGGGCAGTGGGGCCTGGTCGCCGGCGCGGCAGCGGTGCTCGCCGCGATCATCCTCGTGTGGCGGCTCGCGCTGGCCAGCCGGGTGCCCCGCACGCCGCACGGCGCGCTCGTGGGCGGGGGGCTGGCGGTCCTCCTGGGTGTGGAGACCGTCGTCTCGGTGGGTGCCAACCTCGGGCTGCTCCCGCTCGCCGGCGTCCCGTTCCCCCTGCTCAGCTACGGCGGCACGGCACTCGTCGTGCACCTGGCCGCCATCGGGGTCGTCCTCGCCGTCCGCCGGGACGGCGCCCGCAGGCGGCTGTGGGCGCTGCCGAGCTGGCGCAACCCCCGGCCGCGGCTGATCAGGCTGGCCGCGCTCGGTGTCTCGGTCCTGCTGATCGCGTTCGGGGTCTACGGATGGCGGCTGCAGAGCACCCGTGGCGAGGCGCTCCAGGCGGTCGGCGACGAGCAGATGACCCGCTGCTTCCGGCTGCCGGCCGCCCGTGGCTCGATCACCGACCGGCACGACGCGCCGCTCGCCGTGAACGCCGTGGACGTCGGGGGCGGCGTCGACCGGGTGGTCGTGGTGCCCGCACTGGTGCGCACCCGGCCCGCCGACATCGACCGGCTGGCTGGGCTGACCGGCCGGCCGGTCGAGGACCTCGCCGCGCAGATCGGTGCGGCGGAGGGCACCACCCTGTCGCTGCCGGTGGCCGACGTGCCCCGCGACGTCGGCACCGCGGTCACCGCGGCCGGGATCCCCGGGGTGTTCGTGCTCCCGGAGCCGCGCCGCTGGTATCCGCAGGGGGCGCTGCTCGGGCCGGTGCTCGGCTTCGTCGGGGTGGCCACGCCCGAGGACGAGGCCCGCTGGCCCGGCCTGCCGTCGGGTGAGATCGTCGGCCGTGCCGGGCTCGAGCAGCAGTACGACGCGGTGCTCCGCGGGATCAACGGGCAGCAGTGCGTGTACGTGGACCCGACGGGCGTGCCGGTCGCGCTCGGGGAGCGGCGGGACCCCGTGCCCGGTGCCGACCTGCGGCTCTCGATCGACCTGGGCCTCCAGCAGCGGCTGGACGCCGGCCTCGCCGCGGCCGTGCGCGCGCAGCCGCGGCCCCGGAACAGGATCGGCGCCGCCGTCGCGATGGACCCGAGATCGGGGCAGGTCCTCGCCATCGCGAGCACGCCGTCGTTCGACAACAACGTCTACGGACCCCCGATCGACACCGGGGCGCTGCAGGCGCTGGCCGAGGCGCCGGGGTCGCCGCTGCTCGAGCACGTGACCCAGGCGGTCGCGCCGCCCGGGTCGACGTTCAAGCTGGTCGTGGCCGCGGCGAACCAGGCCCATCCGGTCTTCGCGCCGCACCGGGCCATCCCCACCGGGGCCAGCTTCACCTACGGCGGCCACACCTTCGGCAACTGGAAGCCGATGGGGCCGATGGACCTGGTGGAGTCGATCGCCATCTCCAATGACGTCTACTTCTACAAGCTCGCCGTCGCGCTCGGGGCCGAGGCGATCATCGACGCCGCCCGGGCGCTCGGGGTGGGCGCGCCGACCGGGATCGACCTGCCCGGCGAGTCCGCCGGCCACCTCGGCACACCGGAGTCCGCCGAGGCGGAGGGGGGCACGTGGTACGGCGGGTCCACCGTCATCCTCGGCATCGGCCAGGGCGACCTGCAGGTCACTCCGCTGCAGAACGCCCGCTGGACCGCCGCCGTCGCCACCGGGAGCACGGTCACCCCCCGGCTCGGCATGGCGATCGGGACGGAGGGAGCCGCGTACACCGCGCTGCCGGCGCCGGCCGCGACGCCGGTGCCGTTCGCCGCCGAGCTGGGGCCGGTCCGCGAGGGGATGCGCAGGGCCGTGACGGCCGGTACCGCGACCCGGCTGGCGGACCTGCCCGTGCCCGTCGGTGCGAAGACCGGCACGGCCCAGGACGGCGGCCTCCCCGAGGGGGAGTACGACAACTGGATCTCCGCCGTGGCCCCCATGGACGCTCCCGAGAACGTGCTGACCGCCATGGTGCAGGGCCCGGGAACGGGCGGGAACAGCGCGCGGAACGTGGTGGCCGACGGCCTGCGTCACTACCTCGACCACCGGCCGGAGGTCCTCGGCACGGGGCCGGTGCAGGCGCTCTGACGGTCGTCAGCCGCGGCCGTAGGCCGCCAGCAGCGGACGGTTCCGCAGCGCCCGGGCGGCGCCCTCGGCCACACACGTCGTGGGGTTCTCGGCGAGCTTCACCGGGAGGCCGAGACCCCGTTCCAGCTCCCCGGGGAGGCCGTCGACCCGGGCGGACCCGCCGAACACCAGGACGCCCTCCGCCAGCACGTCGGCGATCGCCTGCGGTGGGAGGTCGTCCAGGCACGCGGTGAGGGTCCGGACGATCTCGTCGGTGATCGGCCGCACGGCGTCGGCCACCTCGGGGGACTGCACGGTGGCCAGCCGCGGCCGCCCGGTGGCGGCGTCGCGGCCCTGCACGACGAGCGGTCCGTTCTCGTCCGCCGACGAGCGGATCTTGAGGTCCTCCGCCTCGAGCTCGCCGACGTGGAGGTGGTGCTGCTCGCGGAGGTAGCGGGACACGGCCAGCGTCATCTCGTCCCCGGCCAGCTTGCTGGTCCGGTGGGCGAGCACCCCGCCGAAACAGAACGCCACCGCCTCGGCGGTCCCACCCCCGACGTCGACGACCATGTGCACCCGCCGCTCCAGCGGGTCGATGCCGCAGCCGACGGCACCGGCGATCGACCCGTCGAGTGCCGTGACCGGGCGGAGGCCCGCCTCGTCCGCGGCTTCGAGGAGCGCACGACGCTCCAGTGCGGTGGAACCGACGGACACACCGATCACCGCGCGGATCGGGAACTCCCAGACCCGCCGTCCCGCCTTGTGCAGGACCGAGCGCAGGTACAACCGGGCCGTCTCCAGGTCCGTGACCACCCCGTCCTCCAGCGGCCGGACCGCGCTGAAACTGGCCGAGGGGGCGCGACCGACCAGATCGGCCGCGTCCTGGCCGACGGCGAGCACCCGTTCCCGGCGGCTCCCGCCCCGGCGCAGCAGCATGACGGACGGTTCGTCGAAGACGATGCCCCGTCGCGCGTCGCTCACGACCGTGGTGGCGGTGCCGAGATCGATGCCGAGTCCCACCGAGTGCCCTCCTGACCGCCGGGCTGCCGCACCAGTCTGGGGGCGGCACCGGTGCTCGGTCCAGAGCCGCCGTCGCCGTCCGGAGCGAACTGCGCGCTGTCCGCCCCTCCTCCCGTCGGGCGCGGAGGCGAGGTCCGGGCACGGGGGCTGACGCTCGGTGCCCTCCCCGGTGAGGAGAGTGATGCCCAGCCGTCCGGTCCGGGCCCGTTCGGCGACACGCACGGGTCGGCACGAGCCCTGCCGTCGGGCCGTGGATCCTCGGTCGCCATGACGGGCAGGCGTGGACTCCTCGACCTCGGGATCCCCATCGTCACCGCGGTGACCCGGCTGGACTTCCTGAGCCGGCGGGACAGCGTGGCGGCGGTCCAGCGGCCCGCCGTCCGGCCCGTGCACTCCTGGACCGACCACCTGCGCGGGCAGGTCGAACCGCTGGAGCTCGAGGAGTCCCTGGAACTGCTCGACCTCGGCGTCGTCGTCGCCCGCCAGGCCTACGACGCGCAGCACCGGGGCATCCGTGCCGCCCTGCGCGCCGGGGCCTCGTGGGAGCGGATCGCCGCGGTGCTCGGGACCACGCCGCTGACCGCGTGGAACGGCCACCAGCGGTGGATCGAGGAGCAGGTCGAGCTCTTCGAGCTCACCGGCCGGGACGGGCTCGACGACATCGGCGCGGTGGAGGCGCTGG
Source organism: Geodermatophilus sp. CPCC 205761 (assembly GCF_051383655.1). NCBI lineage: Bacteria > Bacillati > Actinomycetota > Actinomycetes > Geodermatophilales > Geodermatophilaceae > Geodermatophilus > Geodermatophilus sp. CPCC 205761. The sequence goes on along the minus strand of NZ_JALPKQ010000002.1, from coordinate 83,075 downwards.
AGCTGGCCGGCGCGCGCCCGGTCGGCCTCGGCCACGCCGCGCGAGCCACCGGTCGTGATCGGGCGCCCGGCCCCGGCTGACGTCCGGCACGCCTATCGTGGGTGGGGGAGGCGCCATGGTGGCCGACATCAGTCTCTCCGACCGGTTCACGGTGCCGGGCCGGTACTGGCACCGGCTCGACGACGGTCGCGTGCAGTGCGACGTCTGCCCTCGGGAGTGCCGGCTCCACGAGGGCCAGCGCGGCCTGTGCTTCGTGCGCGGCCGCGTCGACGACCAGGTCGTGCTGACCTCCTACGGCCGGTCGAGCGGCTTCTGCGTGGACCCCGTCGAGAAGAAGCCGCTCAACCACTTCCTGCCGGGCAGCGCGGTGCTGTCGTTCGGGACCGCGGGGTGCAACCTGTCCTGCCGGTTCTGCCAGAACTGGGACATCTCCAAGTCCCGGGAGATCGAGCGGCTCTCCGACGCCGCCGGCCCGGAGGACATCGCCACGGCCGCGGAGCGGCTGGGCTGCCGCAGCGTCGCCATGACGTACAACGACCCGACGATCTTCCTCGAGTACGCGGTGGACGTCGCCGACGCCTGCCGGGCGCGGGGGATCAGGGCCGTCCTGGTCACCGCCGGCTACGTGAACGACGACGCGCGGCGGGAGCTGTACGCGCACGTCGACGCCGCGAACGTCGACCTCAAGGCGTTCACCGACGACTTCTACCGGCGGGTGTCGGCCGCGCGGCTGCAGCCGGTGCTCGACACCCTCGTGTACCTGCGGCACGAGACCGACGTGTGGTTCGAGATCACCACGCTGCTCATCCCGGGGCACAACGACTCCGACGCGGAGATCGGCGCCGAGTGCGCGTGGATCGCCGAGAACCTGGGCCTCGACGTCCCGCTGCACTTCACCGCCTTCCACCCGGACTTCAAGATGCGCGACGTCCCGCCCACCCCGCCGGCCACGCTGTCCCGCGCGCGGGGGATCGCGCAGCAGCACGGGCTGCGCTTCGTCTACACGGGCAACGTGCACGACGCCGACGGGGGCCGCACCACCTGCCCGGCCTGCGGGGAGGCCGTCGTGGAGCGGGACTGGTACGTCATCGGGCGCTACCGGCTCACGGACGAGGGTCGCTGCGCCTCGTGCGGCGCCGCCGTCCCGGGCCGCTACGACGGGCCGGTCGGCCGGTGGGGAGCGCGGCGGCTGCCGGTGTTCCTGGCCGGGAGCTGACCGGTGCGCGTGCGCCCCGCCGCGGTCGCCGGCCGGTTCTACCCCGCTGATCCGGGGGAACTGCGCGAGCTGGTGGACCGGCTGCTCGGCGAGGCCCCCGGCCCGACGGGGGCGGTGCGACCCGCTGCCGTGGTCGCGCCGCACGCCGGGTACACGTACTCGGGCGCGGTGGCCGCGACCGCCCACGCGCAGGTCGCCGGCGCAGCGGACGCCGTCACCCGGATCGTGCTGCTGGGGCCGGCGCACGTCTTCCCGCTCGACGGGATGGCGGTGCCGGCCGTCGACGCCTTCGCCACGCCGCTGGGCGCCGCGGCGGTCGACGACGACGCCCGGACGGCGGCCACGGCGCTGCCCGGCGTGGTGGTGGACGACCGGCCGCACGGCGGCGAGCACTCCCTGGAGACGCAGCTGCCGTTCCTCCAGCGGGTCCTCGGTGCCGAGGTGCCGGTGCTGCCGGTGCTGGTCGGCCGGGCGCTGCCGGAGTCCGTGGCGGCGGTCCTGACCGCTCTGCTCGCGGTCGACGGCGCCCTCGCCGTCGTCTCCACCGACCTCAGCCACTTCCTCGACGAGCGCTCGGCCCGCGAGCGGGACCGGCGCACCGCCGGGGCGGTCCTGGCCCGGGACGCCGCAGCCCTGCGACCGGAGGACGCCTGCGGCTACCACCCCCTGCGCGGGCTGCTGCACCACGCCGCGGCGCGCTGCCTGACCGTCGAGCTGCTCCGCCTGGCCACGTCCGCGGACAGCGGAGCGGACCGCGCCCGCGTCGTCGGGTACGGCGCGTTCCTCGTGCACGGGCGGCCGGAGGACGAGGCGCCGGCGGGCCGCCCGCCACTCAACCGCGCAGTTCCGCGTTGAGCCGTGCGGCCTGGCGCGTGAGGTGGTCGCGCTCGGGCAGGTCGGTCGCCTTCCGGGCGGCCTCGGCGTAGAGCCGTGCCGCGGTGACCGGGTCGCCGTTCCGCTCGTGCAGGTAGGCCGCGACGGCGGCGTGGCGGGGCAGCGCGGGGTCGAGCTCCGCCAGGGCGGCCAGGCCGACCCGCGGACCGTCGGCCTCACCGATCGCGACGGCCCGGTTGAGGCGGGCCACCGGACTGTCGGTGAGCCGCACCAGTTCGTCGTACCACTCGACGATCTGCACCCAGTCGGTCTCCTCGGCCGTCCGGGCATCGGCGTGCAGGGCGGCGATGGCGGCCTGGGCCTGGAACTCGCCCAGCCGGTCGCGGGCCAGTGCTGCCTGGAGCACCTCGACGCCCTCGGCGATCAGCCGGGTGTCCCACAGGCTGCGGTCCTGCTCGGCGAGGGGCACGAGGCTGCCGTCGGGGCGGGTCCGTGCGGGCCGCCGCGCGGAGTGCAGCAGCATGAGGGCCAGAAGGCCCGCCACCTCCTCGTGGTCGATCCGGGCCGCGAGCTGGCGGGTCAGCCGGATCGCCTCGGCGGCGAGGTCGACGTCGCCGGAGTAGCCCTCGTTGAAGACCAGGTAGAGCACGCGCAGCACCGTGGCGACGTTCCCGGGCCGGTCGAACCGGACGCCCGAGACGGTCCGCTTGGCGCGGCTGATGCGCTGGGCCATGGTCGCCTCCGGCACGAGGTAGGCCTGCGCGATCTGCCGCGTGGTCAGGCCGCCGACCGCGCGCAGGGTGAGGGCGACGGCCGAGGCCGGGGTCAGGGACGGGTGGGCGCACAGGAAGTACAGCCGGAGCGTGTCGTCCACGTCCTCGGCCGGCCCGGGCTCCGGCTCGACCTCGACCAGCACCTCGCGCCGCCGTCGGGAGGTGTCGGCGCGGGCGGCGTCGAGGAACCTGCGCCACGCGACCGCGACCAGCCAGCCCTTGGGGTCCCGCGGCGGGTCGTCCGGCCACACCCGCACCGCTTCGACGAGGGCGTCCTGGACGGCGTCCTCGGCCGCCGCGAAGTCGGCTCCGCGGCGGCCGAGGATCCCGATGACGGTGGGGGTGAGGGTCCTCAGCAGGGCCTCGTCCACCGGGCCGTCACTCCGTGATGGTCGGCGGCGCGTGCAGGAACGGGCGCAGCTCGAGCCACTCGTGGATCGGCTTCCCGCCCGCACCGGGAGCCGCGGACAGTTCGCCGGCCAGCTCCACCGCCCGCTCCTGGGTCTCCACGTCGATGACCATCCAGCCGGCGATCAGGTCCTTGGTCTCCGCGAACGGGCCGTCGGTGACCGGTGGCCGCCCCTCGCCGTCGGAGCGGACCCACATGCCGTCCATGGAGACCGCCTGACCGTCGACGAACGCGCCGGTGCCCTCGAGCCGGGCCGCGAAGTCCTGCATGTACTGGATGTGGGCGGTGACCTCCTCCGGCGTCCACTGGTCCATCGGCACGTTGTTGACCGGCGCCGGCGCGCCGCGGTAGTGCTTGAGCAGCAGGTACTTGGCCATCGTGTTCTCCTCGGTGCGGTTCGGCCCAGTGTGGCCGTGGCACTGCGGGGACGGAGCCGCGCCCGGGTTCTCGACATCTTCGACGGAGTTCTCTCGGCGGACTCCGAGAACTGCGCGCGCTGCCGGTGTCATCGACCGCGGGGGAAGAACGGGCGGAGTGCGAACGGGGGGCGGAACGGCGTCCAGGTGCCCTCGGCCATCCCCAGCCGGTCGGCCAGCAGCCACAGGACCCCCGGGTTGCAGGCGAGGCCGAGATGGCTGCCGCGCACCTCGACGTTCTCCCGCCGAGCGCGGACCTCGTACCGGCACGACGACCAGGGCACGATGCCGTCGGCCCGCGTGTAGACCGACGTCGCGGGCACGCGCAGTGAGCCGCGCTCGGCCCACGGCCGGGGCATCGCCGCCCCACCGGCGAGGAGGCCGGTGGCGCCGTCGACGATCCCCGAGGCCGTGCGGACCCAGGGAGCCCAGCGCACCACCGGCGTGCCGAGGGTGACCAGTCCGCGGACGCTGCCGGGCGCGGCTCGGGCCAGCTCCTGCGCGTAGAGCCCGCCCAGACTCCAGCCGACCAGGCTGACCCGCCGTCCCGAGGTCCGGTGCAGCCGCTCGAGGTGGGCGCGCAACGTGGAGACGACGCGGCCCGTCGGGCCCCGGTTGAGGCCCAGGCTCCACCCGGACACGTTGTGGCCGAGGGCGCGGAGCGCGGTCCGGAGCACCAGGGTGGCGGGGTCGCCGGTCATCAGGCCGGGCAGCACCAGGACCGGGTGGCCGTCACCGCGGCGGGCGGCCGCGAGCACCGGCCAGGTGGCGACGAGGGCGGCGAGGTCCAGTCCCGCGCGCGGCGGCTCGGTGAGCAGCGCGGCCCGTGAGGGGAGGCGCTTGGCGGCAGGCACCCGGACAGCATCCCCGGCGGCGCCCGGCCGCCGCCGGCTGGCCCCCTGAGCAGACCTCAGCCTCCGCCGGGCGGGGCAGGCGAGGCGCGGTACCAGGCGCCGAGGCGGGCGAACCCCTCGTCGAGGGACACGGCCGGCCGCCAGCGCAACGCGGTTCGGGTCCGTCGCTGGTCGAACCAGTGCGCGGTCGCCAGCTGCTCGGCCAGGAAGCGGGTGAGCGGAGGAGTCGTGCGTCGCCGGGTCGCCGCCCAGACTCCCTCGACAGCGGCACCGACGCCGTAGGCCGCCCGGAACGGCACCCGCCCGCGCGGCCCGCGGACCCCGGCCGCGACGCAGAGCCGGGAGAGGACCTCGGCGACCGGGCGCGGCTGCCCGTTCGAGACGACCAGGGCCTCGCCGTGTACCGGTCCGCACGCGTCCACCGCGGCGATCAGGGCCGCTGCGGCGTTGTCGACGTACGTGGTGTCGATGAGGGCCGCGCCCGAGCCGATCACCGGCAGCCGCCCGGCGCGGGCCCGCTCGACGATGCGTGCGACGAGCTGGGTGTCCCCGGGCCCCCACACCAGGTGGGGCCGGACGACGAGGACGGCCAGGGCGGGGGAGTCCGCCGCCAGCGCATCCGCCTCGGCCACCGCCTTCGAGCGGGAGTAGCGCCCGCGGGCACGTCCGGCGTCGGCCGGCCCGGCGCCGACCCCGGCCAGCGCCGCCCCGGCGTGCGCCACCGACGGGGACGACACGTGCACCAGCCGGCCGGCGCCCGCGGTCCGGCAGGCGTCGACGACGGTGCGGGTGCCCTCGATGTTGGCGTGCGCGTACTCCGCCCACGGCCCGGTGACGTCGACCTTCGCGGCCAGGTGCAGCACGGCGTCCTGGCCCCGGGCGGCCCACCGCACGACGGCCGGATCGGCTACGTCCCCCAGCACCTCGCGACACGGCAGGCCGGACGGGCGACGCTGCAGCACCGTCACCTCGTCGCCGCGCTCGAGCAGCCCGGTGGCGGTGGCCCGCCCGAGCATCCCGCTGGCGCCGGTGACCAGGACCCTCACGGTCGGCGGAGGCGCCGGGGCGCCCCGGCCAGGACCCGCGCGGCCCGGCGGGCGAGCTCGCCCCGGTCCACCTTCGACTGGTGGCGCACGTCCACCGGCAGCCGCGGCGCGAGCAGCACCGCAGCGACGTCGACGCCGGCGACCGCCCGGACCGCGTCGGCCGTGTCCGTGCCGGCGAGGCGCAGGCGGGTGCCCCGGCCACGGGACCGGACGGGGCTGCCCGGGGTCCCGGACGGGACGACGACGAGGACGACGACCTGCGCCCCGGCCGGCCCGACGGCGACGGCCGCGGCCGCCGAGCTGCCGGGCAGCGCCTCCACCCGCTGCTCGATCCCGACGGGGGTCACCGGTCCGGCAGCCGTGGAGATGACGTGCGCGAGGCGCCCCTCGATCCAGAGCCGGCCGTCCGCGTCCAGGTGCCCGACGTCGCCGGTCCGGTGCCAGCCGGGGTCCCGGGACGTCGCCCGCTCGAGTGCCCACAGCGCGTCGTAGCGGTCCTTGACGTGCGCGGCCTGCACGCAGACCTCGCCGGGAACGCCCGGCCGGTCGGTGAGCGGGCCGTCGGCGAGCCCCTCGGCCGACAGCGGGCTGATCCGCACGGCGACGCCGGGCAGCGGCCGGCCCACGCAGACGCCCTCGCCGCCGCCGGCCGCCTCGATGCCGGACAGGGAGACGTCCGTGACCGGCAGGACCTCGGTCATGCCGTACGGCGTGTGCGGGTCGGCGGTGGGGAGGACCGCCCGCAGCGACCGCAGCAGGGACGCCGGGACGGGTGCGCCCGCCGACATCAGCAGCCGGATACCGCCCAGCGCCTCGCGCTGCCGCGCCGAGAGGTCCCCGACCGTGGCCGCGACCCGCCGCAGCGCCGCGGGGGAGGCGAAGACGACGGTCGCGTCGACGGCGGCCGCGGCCTCGGCGAGCGCCGCCGCGGTCAGCGAGCCCGGCTGGGTCACGTCGACGTCCGGGACCGCCGACCCGATCCCCAGTGCCGGGCCGAGGATCGCGAAGGGGGCGAACGCCGCGACCAGCCGGTCCCCGGCGGTGAGGCCGTAGGTGGTCCGGACGAGGTCGATCTGGGCGGCGGCCTGGCGGTGCGTGTAGACGACGCCCTTGGCCGGGCCGGTGGCCCCGGAGGTGAAGAGGACGGCGCAGTCGGCGTCCACCGGGCACTCGGCGGGTGCGGGTGCGGACCGGCCGAGGGCCGCCAGCTCATCGAGCGTGTGCGCGGCTCCCAGGGCGGCCGGCGTGGCCCGGCCGGTCACCCCGGTCCGGCCGGTCCGCCCGGCGAGGATGCGGGACCCCGGCAGGCCCATCAGGCGTGCCGCCGCCAGGCCCGCACGGCTGCCGACGACGTGGTCGACCGCCGCGCTGCGCAGGGCCCGGCGCATCCCGGCGATCCCCAGCCCCTTGTCCGCGACGACGACGACGGCACCGGCGCGCCACACGGCGTACACGGCGGCGGTGAGGTCGGCCGACGGCTCGACGAGCATCGCGACGCGCTGCCCCGGGCGGATCCCGGACGCGGCGAGCCCGGCGGCCAGGTCCGACACCCGGTCGGCCAACCGGGACCAGGTCACGGTCGCGCCACCGACCTCGACGATCGCCGGTGCGTCGTCGTCGGACCGTTCCTGCAGGGCCGACCAGAGCCGGCGTCCGGCGCCGTCGGTGGTCGCCGTCGCCCGCCGGCCGGCGGGGGCGGCGTCGAGGTCGGCCACCCACTGCACCACGGCGTCGGCGTACTGCGGAGCGTCCTCGGGCAGCAGGTGTGAGGCGCCCTCGTAGCGGTGCAACCGGGCCCGGGGCAGCCGGCTGCGCAGGTCGGTGAGGTACCGCTCGCCGAAGACGGGGTCGCGGGGCCCCCACAGCAGCAGGGCCGGGACGTCCAGCGTGCGGATGCCCTCGGCGACCGCCTCCTGGACCGGGCGGGACGGGTGGTCGGGCGCGAAGGGGATGTCGGCGACGAAGTCACCGACCGACCGGCGGCGCGCCCGCGACCGGTAGGGGGCGGCGAAGGCGCCCCGGACGTCGGCCGGGAGGGCCGGCCGGGACAGGGCCGTCGTCGCCCGGACGAACACCGGGGTGCCGACGGTGACCGCCGCGCGCACGCCGGGTGCGGAGGCCAGCCGGATGAGGGCCGGCCCCAGGTCGCCGTCGGGCATGGCGACGGCGGTGTTGGCCAGCACGACGCCGCGCAGGCTCTTGCGGTGCTGCAGGGCCCAGCCCAGGGAGATGGCGCCGCCCCAGTCGTGCCCGACCGTGACCACCGGGCCGGTGACGCCGAGCGCGGCCGTGAGGTCGTCGAGGTCGGCGAGGCGCTGCTGCAGCGACCGCGGCCCGGGCAGCCGGTCGGACCAGCCCATGCCCAGCTGGTCGGGGGCGACGACCCGCCAGCCGGGCGGTGGAGCGGCCAGCAGCCGGCGCCACAGGTAGGACCAGGTGGGGTTGCCGTGGACGCACAGCAGGGTGCCGGTGGGGTCGGGGACGCCGTTGTCGAGGACGTGCCAGGTGTGCTCGACGCCGGTGGAGTCGGCGACGGTCACGAGACGGGACCACGCGGGGTCCAGGCCCGGGAACGCCGGCGGGAGGCGCGCCGGCCCCGCCGTCACCAGGCGATCTCGAGGCACGAGGCGTTGAGGCCCGAGCCGATGCCCATGAGCAGCACCCGGTCGCCGTCGACCAGCGAGTCCTGCTCGACGGCCAGCGTGAACGGGACCGACGCGGGGCCGAGGTTGCCCCGCGTCGGGAAGGTGGTCGGAACCAGCGACGGGTCGATCGAGAACCGGTCGCACATCGCCTTGGTGTGCACCTTCGACACCTGGTGGACGATGTAGCGGCTCATGCCCCCGGCCCAGTCGAACTCCGACCCGGCGTCGGCCCAGAGGTCGGTGGACAGCGCCAACCCGGCGTCGAGCAGGCCCTTGAGGTCGGTCTGCATCATGTCGTTGTCGCCGACGCACAGCTCGTGGTGCTCGGTCCCGGCCCGGCTCACCGACGCGACCAGCCGGTGTCCCTCCGGGTGCCGGTCGGCGCGGCCCAGCACCATGGCGACGGCGCCGGAGCCGAGGGTCAGGGTCGCGAACTGTGCCAGCACGTCCCCGGACGTGGTCTCCGGTCGGTTCAGCCGGTCGATGGTGCGCTCCTGGACCGGCCGGGAGTCCTCGCCGTTGACGATCAGGGCGTGGTCGACCTGCCCGGACTCGATCATGGCGGCGGCCAGTTCCATGCCGTTCACGAACCCGAGGCAGGCGTTCGTGACGTCGAAGTTCCGGCACGAGCGCGGGAGGCCCAGCGCGTGGTGCACCGCGACCGCGGTCGAGGGTTCGAGGTACTTGCGGCTGACCGAGGTGTTGATCATCACGCCGATCCCGGCCGGGTCGACCCCGCTCTCGCTGATGGCCTTCGCGCCGGCCATGGCGGCGCCGTCGACGAACGTGACGCCCTCGGCCCACCACCGGCGCTGCTGGATGCCGGCGAGGCGCTCGAGCAGTCCCGGCCTCAGCCCCACCCGCCGGTAGGTGTCGACGAGCACGTCGTCGAAGGAGTCGGAGCTGACCACCCTCGTCGCGTCCGCGATCTGCACGGTCAGGACAGCCGTGTTGGTGAACCGGTGGTTGGCGCTGCCGCTCATGTGGAGTCCGTCCTCGAAAGGGCTGACTCCCGCGCCGCCCTGGTCCACCAGGCGTTACCCGACCTGGACACTGCTATTCCACCCGCGTTCGTCTGCTGCCGGCGCGGGCGGTCGGCCGTCATGGTCCCGCGGTGCGTGCGGCTGCCCGTGCGTCACGGCGCCGTCCGGGTGGGCGGTTGCCCGCGGAGCTCACGGCGGAGGATCTTGCCGGTCACCGTCTTGGGCAGCTCGTCGAGCAGCTCGACGCTGCGCGGGTACTTGTAGGCGGCCATGCGCTCCTTGCAGTGCGCGATCAGCTCCTCGGGCGTGGCGCTCGCCCCGGCCTTGAGGCTGACGTACGCCTTCACCGTCTCGCCACGCTTCTCGTCGGGGACGCCGACGACGGCGGACTCCCGGACGGCCGGGTGCTCAGCGAGGACGTCCTCGACCTCGCGTGGCCACACCTTGTAGCCCGAGGCGTTGATCATGTCCTTCTTGCGGTCGACGATGAACACCCAGCCCTCGGGGCTCATGAAGCCGACGTCGCCGCTCTTGAGTGCCCCACCGGGGAGGTTGGCTGCCGTCTCCTCCGGCTTGCCCCAGTAGCCGGCGACGACCTGGGGACCCTCCGCGACGATCTCCCCGATCTCGCCCAGCGGCAGGTCCTGGCCGTCGTCGCCCTGGATGCGGACGATCGTGTTCGGGGCCGGTGCGCCCACCGACAGCGCCCCCGACGTCGGGTCGACCGGGGACGGCGAGCCGAACGGCGTCAGCGTCATCGGGGACGTCGTCTCGGTCAGGCCGTAGGCGTTGTGCACCTGCTTGCCGGTCGCCGCCAGGAAGCCCTGTTCGGCGGTCGGGGAGATCGCCGCGCCGCCGGAGTAGAGCGACGTGAACGAGGCGAAGTGGTCCTTGGTGAAGGCCGGTGCGTTCAGCAGCGCGCTGAACGCGGTGATCGCGCCGATCGTGAACGCCGGACGGTGCTCGAGGAAGGCGTCGAGCACCACGTTCGGGTCGAACCGGTAGGCCAGCACCAGCGGCGCGGGCACCAGCATGCTGACCGCGATGTGCCCGATCAGCCCGGTGATGTGGAACAGCGGCGCGATGCCGAAGATCGCGCCGTCGCGTCCGGCGTGCACCCGGTCCCGGTAGACCTGCGCCGTGAAGGTCACGTTCCGGTGGGTGTTCATCGCACCCTTGGGCACGCCCGTCGTCCCCGACGTGTAGGTCAGGAAGGCGACGTCGTCGGGCGCGAACCGGGCCGGTGGCGGTGTCTGGCCGCGGTGCTCGGCGATGAACTCGAGCAGGTCCGTGGTGCCCTCGTGCCGCTGCCGGGACATCCCGGCGAACAGCCGCTCGTCGTCGCGGGTCTGGAACTCCAGTTCGCTGGTGGTCAGGACCAGGCGCACGCCGGTGTCGGGCACGACCTGCCGGGCCACCTCGGCGTAGAGCGCCTCCAGCGAGACGAGCACCGTCGCCCCGGAGTCCTCCAGCAGGTACGCCAGCTCCCGCTGCCGGCTCATCGGGTTGATCGACACCATGATCCCGCCGGCCTTCCAGGCGGCGACCATCGCGATCACGAACTGCGGCACGTTCTGGAGGTAGACGGCGAGCCGGTCACCGGCCGTGAACCCGTTCGCGAGCAGGCCGGCGGCCAGCCCGTCGCTGAGCTCGTCGAGCTCCCGCCGGGTCAGGCTGCCGTCGAAGTAGGCGAGTGCGACGCCGTCGGGGTCCCGCTCGACCCCGGCACGGAACATCGCGAGCGCGTCCTCGAACTCGATGTCGATGTCGGCCGGCTGGTCGCCGTAGAGGGCGGTCCAGGGCCGTTCGTCGTAGACGCTCATGCCGCCCACTACTTGAGAACGACGGGGTTGACCGGCGACCCGCTGCCCTTGGCGACCTTGAGCGGCGCGGCGACGTAGAGACCCTCGTACTGGCGGTCCTCGGCGCAGTCGGCGGCCAGGCGCTCGAGGTCGGCGATCTCGGTGAGGGTGACCCCGAGGTTGCGCATCAGCGCGTTGTGCAGGACCAGCGCCACGCCGTTGTTCGGGTCGAAGGTGACCTCGTTGGCGATGGTGTCGGTGACCAGGTTGGGGATCTCCATGTCCTGGAACCACTGCACCAGCTCCGGGCTGTAGACCAGGCCGGGCTCGTTGAAGCCCTCGTAGAACGCCTCGCCCTGCTCGAAGAACAGCTGGAGGAAGTTCGTCCGGACCATCAGGACGTCGCGCTTGCGGATCTCGGTGCCCTGGGCCTCGGCGCAGGCGATCAGGTCCTCGTGGGTGAAGGTCTCGCCCTTGTCGAGGTTCGACTTCCCGCGGAAGCGGGCCATGTCCAGCAGCACCCCGCGGCCGACGACGCCGCGCTGGGCGATCGGCTCCACGCTGGCCTTGTCGAGGCCGCCGACGGTGGTGCGAGCGTCGTACCCGTTCCAGATCTTGCCGCCGTACCAGACGTGTCCGAGCCCGTCGTACTGGGTCGAGCCCTGCAGGAACGTGTTGATCTTGTCGTCGGCGTAGTGCAGGCCGCCGGGGTACTGCGGCGCGTCCGCCGAGTCCCAGGTGGACTCGTCGAGGATCTGCGTCCGCTCCGCCGGGGTGCGGCCCGGCCAGACCGGGTCGCCCTTCGGGTCACCGATCAGCCGTTGCAGCGTGAAGACCTTGCCCTGCCGGACCAGTCCGACGGCGGCCAGCACCTGCTCCGGCCCGAGGTAGTTCAGCGAGCCGACCTCGTCGTCGTCCCCCCACTTCCCCCAGTTCGACGGCGAGTCCTTCAGCAGGTCGTCGAGGGAGGGGACGTCGGTGGGGGGAGTGGTCACGGGTGCCTCCAGGGCTGGGAGATGGCTGGCGTGCCGGGTCCCGACGACTATCGCGGCTCTGTGGTGCAGACCACAACCACGTGCGACATTCGGGGCGACCCGCGCGCGTCGCACCGCCCGCCACCGAGAGGGACGCCATGAGCAGCACGTCACCCGCCCCGGCCGAGTCCGTGTTCACCTACGGAGCGCCGCAGCTGAAGTTCGGCAGCGGAGCCTCGGAGGAGATCGGGTTCGACCTGAGCCGGTTGGGTGTGCGCCGCGTGCTCGTGGTCACCGACGCCGGGGTGGCGGCGACCGGCCTGCCGCAGCGGGTGGCCGACCAGATGACGCGGTTCGACATCGAGGCGCGGGTCTACGACGGGGTGCACGTCGAGCCCACCGACGTCAGCCTCGACGCGGCGGTCGAGGAGGCCCGGTCCTCGGGGCCGTGGGACGCCTTCGTCGCCGTGGGGGGCGGCTCGAGCATCGACACCGCCAAGGCGATCAACCTGCTCACCACCAACCCCGGCGAGCTGATGGACTACCTCAACGTGCCGGTCGGCCAGGGGAGGGAGCCGAGCGAGCCGCTCAAGCCGCTGGTCGCCGTCCCGACGACGACCGGCACCGGCGCGGAGAGCACCACGATCTGCGTGCTCGACGTGCTCGCGCTGCGGGTCAAGACGGGCATCAGCTCCCCGCGGCTGCGCCCCACCATGGCGGTCGTCGACCCGGACCTGACGCTCACCCAGCCGCCCGGTGTCACCGCGGCCGCCGGCATGGACATCCTCTGCCACGCCCTCGAGAGCTACACCGCCCGCTGGTACACCACCTACGACCGCAAGAGCCCGGAGCAGCGGGTGCCCTACTGCGGGGCCAACCCGATCTCGGACATGTGGTCGGAGAAGGCCATGACCCTGCTGGCCGGCTCGTTCCGGCGGGCGGTCCGGCACGGCGACGACACCCGTGCGCGGGGCGAGATGGCGATGGCGGCCACGTTCGCCGGGATGGGCTTCGGCAACGCCGGTGTGCACATCCCGCACGCCAACGCCTATCCGATCGCCGGTCAGGTGAAGGACTTCCACCCGAAGGACTACCCGGCCGACGAGCCGATGGTGCCGCACGGGATGTCGGTGGCGCTGACCGCGCCGGAGGCCTTCCGGTTCACCTTCGAGGCGTCTCCCGAGCGGCACGTGCGTGCCGCCCAGCTCCTCGCCCCGAACGCGGGCCGGCCGACCGGCGATGCCGAGTTCCTGCCGATGGTGCTGACCGACCTGATGCGCGACATCGACATGCCCAACGGCATCGCCGCCGTCGGCTTCGCCGAGGGCGACATCCCCGACCTCGTCGAGGGGACGATGAAGCAGCAGCGGCTCCTGGCCACCTGCCCGCGCGAGGTCACCGAGGACGACGTCGCCGGCATCTTCGCCCGGTCGATGACGCTGTGGTGACCCGCGGCCGGTGTGGGCGGCCCGCGTCCGGGTGAGGCTCAGAAGGGCGGCTCCTCGCCGGCGCCCCCGACCGGCGCCGCCCAGGGATCGGGGGAGCTGCTCCGCCCGGCCCCGGTGGGACCGTCGTCGGCCCCGGACCCGCCGCCGGAGCTCCCGCCGGATCGGGCGGTCTTGGTGACCGTCGTCGTCGCGTAGCGGAGCGACGGCCCGATCTCGTCGACCTCCAGCTCGATGACGCTGCGCTTCTCGCCCTCCTTGGTCTCGAAGGAGCGCTGCTTGAGGCGTCCCTGGGCCATCACCCGGGAGCCGCGGGTCAGCGACTCGGCGACGTTCTCCGCCGCCTGCCGCCACACGCTGCACCGCAGGAAGAGCGCGTCGCCGTCCTTCCACTCCTGGGTCTGGCGGTCCAGCGTCCGCGGGGTGGACGCGATGGTGAAGCTGGCGACCGCGGCGCCCGAGGGCGTCCAGCGGAGCTCGGGGTCGCTCGTCAGGTTCCCGATGACGGTGATGACAGTATCGCCGGCCATGATCCGGTCCTCCGTGTTGTCGGTGCTTCGCTCGGGTGAGCACCTGGAGGCTAGGGAGAGCCACTGACGTTTTCCGGCTCGTCCGGGCCGCGGGCGGCCTCCCGGGCGCCGAGGACCGCGGAGTGTCCCCGGGTGGTGTGAGGATCGTTCGTCGGACGGTGCGTCGGCGAGGGGACGGCAGGGTGGGGGAGGCGCGGACCGGGGCGGTCCTGGAGGCCACGCTCGAGCGGATCACGTTCGCCAACGCCCAGACCGGCTACACCGTGGCCCGGGTGGACACCGGCCGGGGCGGTGACCTGGTCACCGTGGTGGGCGCACTGCTGGGTGCCCAGCCGGGGGAGACGCTGCGGCTGCGGGGCCGGTGGGGAGCGCACCCCCAGTACGGCCGGCAGTTCCACGTCGAGGACTACACGACCGTGCTGCCGGCCACCGTGCAGGGCATCCGCCGCTACCTGGGTTCGGGGCTGGTCAAGGGGATCGGCCCGCGGCTGGCCGCGCGGATCGTGGACCACTTCGGCGCCGACGCGCTCCAGGTCATCGAGGAGCGGCCGGAGCGGCTGGCCGAGGTGCCGAACCTGGGCCCCAAGCGCACCAGGCTGATCACCGCGGCCTGGGAGGAGCAGAAGGCCATCAAGGAGGTGATGGTCTTCCTGCAGGGAGTGGGCGTCTCCACCTCGCTGGCCGTGCGGATCTTCCGGCAGTACGGCGGCGCCTCGATCGGCGTGGTCCGCGCCGAGCCCTACCGCCTGGCCGGAGAGGTGTGGGGCATCGGGTTCAAGACGGCCGACACGATCGCCGCCGCCGTGGGGATCCCGCACGACAGCCTGGAGCGGGTCGAGGCGGGGGTGCAGTTCGTGCTCTCCGAGGCGACCGGGCAGGGGCACTGCTTCCTGCCCGAGAGAGACCTGGTGGCCCGGGCGGTCGAGATGCTGCAGGTACCGGGGGCCCTGGTCGGGCACGGTCTCGCCGTGCTGGTCGCCGAACAGGGCGTGATCCGCGAGGAGCTCCCCGGCGCGGACGGGGAGCCCCCGACGGTCGCGTACTACCTCGTCCCCTTCCACCGGGCGGAGGTCTCCCTGGCCGCGGGACTGCGGAGGCTGGCGGCCGCCGACGCCGACCGGATGCCGGCCTTCGCGAGCGTGGACTGGGACGCCGCGCTGAGCTGGCTGCTCCGGCGCACCGGCGTGGAGCTGGCGCCCGGCCAACAGGAGGCGGTGCGCCTGGCCCTGACCGAGAAGGTCGCCGTCCTCACCGGTGGTCCCGGCTGCGGCAAGAGCTTCACGGTCCGCTCGATCGTCGCCCTCGCGGCGGCCAAGGGCGCCCGCATCGTGCTCGCGGCGCCGACCGGCCGGGCCGCGAAGCGGCTCACCGAGCTGTCCGGGGTCGAGGCGGTGACCGTGCACCGGCTGCTGGAGCTCCGTCCCGGCGGGGACGCCGCCTTCGACCGGGAGCGGCCGCTGCAGGCCGACCTCGTCGTCGTCGACGAGTCCTCGATGCTGGACCTGCTGCTGGCCAACAAGCTGGTGCGGGCCGTTCCGCCCGGTGCGCACCTCCTCCTGGTCGGCGACGTCGACCAGCTGCCCTCGGTCGGCGCCGGCGAGGTGCTGCGCGATCTGCTCGCCGAGGGCACCCCGATCCCGCACGTGCGCCTCACGCAGGTCTTCCGCCAGGCCAGCCGGTCGGGGGTGGTGATCAACGCGCACCGGATCAACGCCGGCAGCCGGCCCCAGGTCCGCGGCCTCGACGACTTCTTCCTGTTCAGCACCGACGACGCCGAGGAGGCCGCCCGCCTCACCGTGGACGTCGTCGTGCGCCGGATCCCGGCCCGCTTCGGCCTCGACCCGCGCCGCGACGTCCAGGTGCTCACTCCCGTGCACCGCGGACCGGCCGGCGCCGCCGCGCTCAACGAGCTGCTCCAGGAGGCGCTGACCCCCGCTCGGCCGGACCGCGCCGAGAAGCGGTTCGGCGGCCGGGTGTTCCGCGTCGGGGACAAGGTCAGCCAGATCCGCAACGACTACGACAAGGGCGCGAACGGGGTCTTCAACGGCACCCAGGGCGTCGTCACCGCCGTCGACGGCGTCGAGCAGACCCTCACCGTCGTCACCGACGAGGGGGAGAGCATCGCCTACGACTTCGGTGAGCTCGACGAGCTGGTGCACGCCTACGCCGTCACCGTGCACCGTTCCCAGGGCAGCGAGTACCCCTGCGTCGTCATCCCGCTGACCACGAGCGCCTGGATGATGCTGCAGCGCAACCTGCTGTACACCGCCGTCACCCGCGCCAAGCAGCTCGTGGTCCTCGTCGGCTCGACCCGTGCCCTCGGCCAGGCCGTGCGCGCCACCGGCTCGGGACGCCGGCACACCGCCCTCGCCTCCCGCCTCCGCGGCCGGCCGAGCGACGACGACCCCGCACCGTTCTCACTCGCCGTCTGACCGGGCGGAACCCAGCTGGCCGGGGCCCGTTCTGCGGATCCGCTGCGCCGACCGTTCACGGCGCCTTGAGTGGCCCGCCAGGGACACCGCAGGCGTACGCCTGGGGCCGTCGTCACTCGGTACGCCCAGGGTCAGCAGTCCCTCTGGATCGACGGCCTCGACGAGCTCATCCACCCGGCGGCGCAGGCCCTCCCACCACTCGTGGAGGAGCCCGTCCCGGCTGGACACCAAGCCGGGTTGTCGGAGAAGGGCCACCGGGTGTCCCTGAGGTCGCACTCTGTCCCTCGGCGGCCCGTTCAGGGACACCACGCCGGCTCCCACCGGAGGTGAGGCGGTGAGGTGGCCACCCCATCGTCGACGGGCTCCCCTTGTCGATGCGACGGTCTCCGCAAGGGTCGAGTCCCCGCAGAAGCTGGCCTGTTCCGGGGACCGAAGGCGATGTGGCAGAGGTTGGCTCCCAAGCACCGGCGCTGGACGCCGGCGGGGCTCGCCACGACTTGGACCACTGAAGCCCTCCTCTCTGTTGAGGGACCCGCGAGGCCGTCTGCGTCAGGCGGCGGCGATCGCCAGCCCGTGCAGCGGCTCGGCGACGCGCAGCCGGTCGCAGATCTGATCCAGGCAGCTGCCGCACCCGGTGCCCGCACCGCAGGCGTCGCCGACCTCCTCCTCCGTGCGTGCCCCGGCGTCGATGGTCTGGGCCAGTTCGGACTCGCTGACGGCGAAGCAGATACAGACGTACACGGCGTGCTCTCCCGGGGTGAGGCCTCCGGCCACTGGGATCCGGCGGGGGACTCTCCACAGCATCCGGCGTGAGCATGCGCCCCGCTGTACCGATCCGGACGCCGTCCGTGACGAATGAGGACGCGCGCCGGCCGGGTCGGACCGCCCGCAGGGCAGGGCTTGATCGCGCGGTGCCGTCGGTCGGCGCGTCCGCCCAGATCGCTTCCGGATCGTGGCAGGAGGGGAGTGCTGCTCAGCCTTCCTGGCTCCGGACCGCCGTGCTCTCGCGTGTCACCGCCGGCACGGGTCTCGGCTCGGCGGCGTGCTGGCGTCCCACGGCCGCCGGATCAGATCGGCCAGCACTGCCGCCCGCAGTTCGCCGATCGGGCGGGGGTCACCGTCGGCCTCGAGCATCGCCGCCAGCCGGTCGACGGCGTCCAGGCACTCCGCCGACACCGGCGTGGGCAGATCCGCGGCCGGCGTGCTCATCCCCTCCAGGTGCGAGGGGTGGGAGCGCACGTCGGCCTGCCGCTGGGCGTCCTCCCGGCGCGCATCCACGGCGTCGGTGTCGAGTTCCAGGAGCAGCGCCAGCGCCCGGCGGCGCAACCGCCCGGTCGGCGGCCGAGTGGCCTCGGGCAGCAGCCGGGCCTCGATCTGCCGGGCGATCTCGGATGAGGCGTGCGCGAGGACGTCGGCGAGCACCTTCGCCCGCGGCTCGTCGAGGACACCGTCGGCCATCGCCGCCCGGGTGGCCGGCAGGTTGGTCCGGAGCACCCACGCCCGGTGGGCCAGGTGGGAGGCGGTGCCTCGGCCGCAGTTGAGCACGACGGCCAGTTCGGCGCAGAAGAACTCCGACACCCCGGGGAGCTCGGTGTCCGGGGCCCAGGAACCCCTTCGCGCGCCGGGGTGGCCGGGCGGCGGGTCGAGGGTGTCCGGGGTGTCGTCGGCGAGGGCCATGAGGAGTTCGGCCTCGTAGGCGGCGTCCATCGCCCGCCGGGCCTGCACCCGCTGCAACTCCGCCGCCTTCTGCTCGCTGCTCAGCAGGCCGACGGGCAGCGCGCGGTCGGGCAGTGGCTGGGCCACGGACCAGTCGAACAGGAGCCCCTCGACCGACTCCTGGCCCCCGATCCGCGTCATGAGGCGAACACACGGAGGGGGTCCGACAGTTCCGGGCGCTGAGCAGGGGATTCGCCCGAGGACCGGTGGTGGTGGGTCGATGTCGGCCGGATTACGCCGCGAGCGAACGACGACACGCCCCTCTCCCGGCTGACCTGGGATTTCGTCTCTGACGCCGCGATGTGCTTGCCCAAGACGGCGCAGATGTGTCAGCACCCCCTCATAGCTTTCGGGTCGACATCTTCCCCGTGTCGACAAGGAGCTCACGATGGCCCTCAACGGCCTGAAGACCCGCAAGCCCACCGGCCGCGTCCCGTGGCCGTGCATCCTCCTCGAGGGCGAGGAGAAGGCCGGCAAGTCCTACGCGCTGGCGCAGTTCTCCGCCAGCACCAAGATCGGCGCCCTGTACTGGATCGACCTCAACGAGGGTGCCGCCGACGAGTACGGCGCGATCCCGGGCACCAAGTACCAGGTGGTCGAGCACGACGGCTCCTACGCCCAGGTGCTGGCCGCCGTCCAGGCGGTGAAGGCCGAGGCGCGCCGCGCGGCCGACGCCGGCGAGCCGCCGGTGGTGCTCGGCATCGACACCGGATCGGCGGTCTGGGACGGACTGAAGGACTGGGCCAGCGCCCGCGCGGCCAAGTCCACCCGCAACCGCGAGCTGCTCAAGCGCGACCCCAACGCCGAGATCGTCATCAGCCAGAACCTGTGGAACGACGCGGGTGCCCGCTGGCGCAAGCTGCAGACGGAGCTGCTCACCTTCCCCGGCATCGTGGTGGTGACCGCTCGGGGCAAGGAGGTCACCGAGGTCGACGCCAACGGCCGCCCGATCGAGGGGCAGAAGACCTGGTCGGTGCAGACCCACCGGGAGTTCCCCTACGCGGCCAGTGTCTGGGTGCGCCTGCGTCGCGGGCGCCGCCCGCTGATCGTCGGCGCGCGCAGCGTGCACGTGGGCATCAAGCCGAACGACGACCCCGCCAAGGAGGTCACCGACCCCAGGACGAACGGCCGGCTGCTGGAGTGGCTGGTCTTCGACGCCCTCAGGTGCGACCCGGGCACCGCGCACGTCCGGGACCTCGTCCCCTTCCACGGCGGCGGTCTGCTCGAGCACGAGCGCACCGAGGAGGCCAGGACCGGCCGGACGAGCCAGCGGAGCGAGCCGGACGTCGCCGACCTGGTCGCCCGGATCCGGGACGCCGTGGACGACGACGACCTGCGCGAGGCGTGGGCCGAGGCCAACCGCAGCGCACTGCTGCAGGTCGACGTCCCCACCGCCGACGGTTCGTACACCGTCGGGGAGCTGATCCAGGCCCGGCACGAGGAGTTCCTCGAGGCGTCGGTGCAGGCCCACCCCGCTGGTCGCCGCAGAGGCGAGGCGTCCTCGACGCCGCCCGCGCCGACGACCCCGGCCGCGGTCGTGGCGGCCGCCCGGGCCGCCGCCTCGGCCGCGGCCGCCACCGATGGGGAGGACGCGCCGGCGAACCCGCTGCTGGAGGCCTCGCCGACGCCGGACGACCCGCGGGATCGCCGGCTCACCGCGGCCCGCCGGGGCGTGCTCGCCAGCCTCGAGTCCCTCGGCATGACCGACGAGCAGATCGGCGAGCGGTTCGGCCGGCCCGTCGAGCACGTGGCCACCAAGCGGCTGACCGCCCTCGTCCGCGAGGTGATCGCCACCCAGCGGGCGGGTCTGGCCGGGCAGCAGGAGATCTCCGCGTGACCGCGGTCCTGCCCGCCCGCCCCAGCGCCGCCGAGCGGCGGGCCGCCCCGAGCCTGGCCGCGGCGGTCCGTGACCTCGACCGCCGCCGGGCCCGCTCCCGGCAGCGGATGATCGGCGCCTCCGAGCTCGGCGAGTGCCGGCGCCGGGCGGCCTACCGGGTCGCCCGGCGCCGGCCCACCAACACCCGCACCGGGCTGCAGGCCTTCCTCGGCACCGAGCTGCACCGTGGGGTGCTGCGCGCGCTGCGCCGCCAGTACGGCGGGCTGACCGAGGTCGCGCTCCGGGGCGAGCAGGTCAAGGGCCGCTGCGACTGGTGGCACGCCCCGGTCGTCGAGGACCTCAAGACCACGTCCCGGTTCGGGTTCGAGCGGATCCTCACCCGTGGGGTGCCCGCCAAGCACTGGTTCCAGGTGGCGGTCTACGCCTGGCTCCTCCGCACCGGGCAGATCCACGACCGGCGGCTCCCGGCCGGCGACGGGCAGGACGTCGAGGGGCTGCGCATCCGCTACCTCTCCCGCGACTCGGGCGAGGACGTCGTCTTCGAGGCCGACCACGACCCGGCGCTGACCGCCGAGGCCCTCCTGTGGCTCACCGAGGTGTACGCCACCGTCGAGGACGAGGGGGAGCAGGCCGCTCCCCGCGACGGGTTCGGGCCCGGAGTCGACACCATGTGCGACTGGTGCCCGTTCCTGGACCTGTGCTGGGGCCCGCCCGTGGACCCGGAGACCGAGGGCGACGGCTCCCGCCAGTCCCGCCTGACGGTCACCGACGAGGACTACGCCGACGCCGTCCACGACTACGACGCCTGGCGCGCCGCGGAGAACGAGGCCAGGCGGCACAAGGAGTTCGCGCGGGAGCGGCTGCGGGGCCGGTCCGGGCCGGCGGACGACCTGTACTGCGAGTGGTCCGGGGGCGGCCTGCGCACGCAGGTCGACAAGGACGCCGCGGTCGAGCGGCTGACCGAGCTGGGGGAGGACGTGCCCACCCGGAGGATCCGCACCCCGCAGACGATCCGGGTCACCCGGAACGGCACCGGGAGGTAGTCATGACCACCGTCTCCACGAGCCACCTGGCCGCCGGGGAGCCGGTCCTGACCAGCGACGTCGTCGGCACGGACTTCGGCCTGCCGCTGGTCCGGCCGACCAGGAGCAGACAGGGCAGCCGGGTGCGGGTCGTGCGCTCGCGCTGCCGGGCCCACGGGGGAGTGGTCGTGTGGTTCACCGACGGGACCAAGACCCCGCCGCTGCACGGGCGCACCAGCTGGATCGTGGCCGGGCCCGGGCCGGGCGCACCCGCACCCGCTCCCGCGCGCGTCGTGGTGTGACGCGGAGGCGCCGGTCAGGACGACTCCCGGTGCACCTGCCGCTCGTCGTCGACGGCGGCGCGGAGCCTGTCCACCGTCGCCTGGGCCTCCATCTCGAGCCCGCCGAAGGTCTCCTCGACGAGCTGCAGCCGCTCCCACCAGGCCTGCAGCGCGGCCGGGTCGGCGAGGTCGGAAGGCTCCAGGGCCAGCAGCCCCCGGATCGACGCGTCGGCCGCCTCGAGCACACCGGAGTCGTCGTCCGGAGACCGTGCGCGAGCCGTCCAGAACACCTCCGCCCACAACGCGGCGACGCCGTGGCCACCGGCCGGCGGCACGCTCTGCGGAAAGGCCCGCCGCCGGTCCCCGGCGACCGCCACGAGCCGCAGCGCCAGCAGCTGACGCACCCGCCGCAGGAACTCCGGTGCCACGGCGACCCGCGCCGGCGCCGACCGGGCGCCCGCCATCCGTCCGTACGCGGCGGCCACCCGCTGCCCGCACCGCTGGGTGCGGTCCCACAGCTCGTAGGCCGTCAGCTCCGCGAGGGCGCCGGGTTCGTCGTCCGCGTCGAAGCCGTCGGTCACGCCGCGGACGCTAGAGCCCCCTGCTGACTCTCTCCGGCCGACGCGCCCGGCCGCGTCGGGGGTCGAGTGGCACGCGAGGTCGATGGCCGCCGGTCACCGGTCGTCCCGCCCCGTCCTGACGGCCGGGTCGGCGTGCAGGTCGATCCGCGACGTCTCCGGCGCCAGGAGGACGCAGACCGTGGTGAGGACCAGCACCGCGACCACGTACAGGGACACGGCCAGGGAGGTGTCGTAGCGGTCGAGCAGGGCCACCGAGATGATGGGGGCCAGGGCTCCGCCGAGGATCCCCGCCAGCTGGTAGCCCATCGAGGCGCCGGTGTACCGGACCCTGGTCGGGAACATCTCGGCGATGAACGAGGCCTGCGGGCCGTACATCGCGGCGTGGAAGACGAGCGCGATCACCGTCGCGAGGGCGATCAGCGCGAAGCGGCCGGTGTCCAGCAGGGCGAAGAACACGAAGACCCAGATCGCGGCGCCGACCGCGCCGAAGAGGTAGACCGGCCGGCGTCCGAACCTGTCCGACAGCCCGCCGAACCACGGGATCAGGAACACCTGCACCGCGGCGGCGATCAGGACCGCGTTGAGCGCGTAGCTGCTCGGCAGCTCCAGGTACGTCGCGACGTACGTGGTGATGAACAGGATGAAGGTGTAGAACGCGACGTCGACACCGATCCGCGCGCCGATCGCGAGCAGCACCCGCGACGGGTACCGGCGCAGCACGTCGACGATCGGCGCCTTCACCTTGGCGTCGTGCTCCTCGACCTCGCGGAACAGCGGACTCTCGGCGATCGTCAGCCGGATCCACAGCCCCACGAGCACGAGGACGCCGCTGAGCAGGAACGGGATCCGCCATCCCCAGTCGACGAAGGCCGACTCGGAGGTGACCGCTCCCATCAGCGACAGCACCCCGTTTGCCAGCAGCAACCCGATCGGCACCCCCACCTGCGGCCAGCTGGCGTTGAGCCCGCGCCGGTGCGCGGAGCCGGACTCGAGCGTCATCAGCACCGCGCCGCCCCACTCCCCGCCGAGCCCCAGACCCTGGAGGAAGCGCAGCGCCACCAGCAGCAGCGGGGCCCACACGCCGATCGACTCGTACGTGGGCAGCACGCCGATCAGGAAGGTGGCGACGCCCATGATCAGCAACGTCACCACGAGCACGTTCTTGCGGCCGAGCTTGTCGCCGTAGTGGCCGAACACGATCCCGCCCAGCGGCCGGGCCACGAAGCCGACCGCGTACGTCGTGAACGCGAGCAGGGTCCCGACGAGCGGGTCGAAGCTGGGGAAGAAGATCTGGTTGAACACCAGCGCGGCGGCCGTGCCGTAGATGAAGAAGTCGTACCACTCCAGGGAGGTGCCCACGAGGCTGGCCACGATGACGCGACGCACGGACGAGGCCTGGGCTGTGCTGGCGGTGGGTGGCATCGGGATCTCCCTTGGAACTCGTCCGCGGTCGGAGCAGCCTCAGCACAGACCCGACCCCGGCTGCGCGCAACAAGGGAGATCCGCGCCGTCCCACCGGGTGGTGCTCAGGACCCCGCAGGCGCGACGTCGTCGTAGAGGATGGCCATGCGGTCGATGAACCAGGTCTTGCCGGCCATCTGGACCGCCAGTCCGAACAGGACCATCCAGCCGTCCCGCACGACGAGGCCCCTCGCGATGAACGGCACGCCCAGGGCACTGATGGCGCCGAGGACGTTCGGCGCGACCCGGTGCCGCGGGGGGACCGGGACCTCCTTCCGGTTCCCCCAGTAGGTCTCGCCCAGCACGCCTCTGGACGCCCAGTGGTCCAGCGAGCGCGGTGGCGGGAACGCCCTGGGGTTGATCACGGTCCACGCGCCGACCAGTCCGACCGGCACGAGTGACCACCAGCCGATCCGGTGGCGGCTCCAGATCGCCGC
Organism: Geodermatophilus sp. CPCC 205761; assembly: GCF_051383655.1. Classification (NCBI taxonomy): domain Bacteria; kingdom Bacillati; phylum Actinomycetota; class Actinomycetes; order Geodermatophilales; family Geodermatophilaceae; genus Geodermatophilus; species Geodermatophilus sp. CPCC 205761. Next base: position 59,381 of record NZ_JALPKQ010000002.1, on the reverse strand, counting down.
GGCCATCAGTGGCGGGATGGGCATGCGCGTGTAGACGCTCCACGGATTGGCATGGCGCTGCCAGCTGTCCCCCTCGAGCCCGAATGCCTTGGCCATCCTCGTGTCCAGGGACATGTCGATCTCCCCTTGCGTGCACGCCGTCGAGGTCGTGGTCGTCAGGGTCCTCACCCCGGGTGTGCCGGCACAACACCCTGGTGCGCACCGATGAGGTCGTGCGCGCGAGTCGGTCCTCCTCGTGTGGCCTCGCGGACCGTGCCGGGCCCCGTTCGCGCAGGAGCGCACCATGACCAACGACACGACGACCAACGACACGACCACCCGGGCCACCGGTCCCCGGGCCGAGGCGCTGCGCACCCTCGACCGCCTGGTCGGCACCTGGACCGTCTCGGGCCCCGACGGCCTGACCGGCGAGGTCCGCTACGAGTGGATGGACGGCGGGGGCTTCCTGGTCCAGCACGTGGACCTGCACTCGGCCGGCGAGCACACCCGCGGCGTGGAGTACATCGGGTACGACGAGGCCGGCGGCGAGCTGCGGTCCCACTTCTTCGGCGCGGGCGGGGAGATCCTCGAGTACACCTACCGGCTCGAGGGTGACGTCCTCCGCATCTGGTTCGGCGGGACGGACTCCCCGGCCCGCTTCGAGGGGCGGTTCAGCGCCGACGGCACGACCAACTCCGGAGCCTGGCAGTGGCCGGGCGGGGGCTACGCGTCGACGATGACCCGCGCCGCCTGAGCCCTGCGCCCTCGACGGTCACGGCGAGCCGTCCGGGCAGCCCTTCGCGGCGACCACCGTCGCGGCGACGGCGGTCCGGTGGTCTCGCGTCCACGGTGGGCCCCACCTGGCGCGCGGGCCGTCGAGGACTCGGCCGGCGTCGGCCCCGAGGCGCGCGGTGGCCAGGTCGAGGACCTGCTTCGGGTCGTAGAGGTGGACCCGCCAGCCCCTCGCCTCGGCGACCTCGGCGAGGACGTGCCGGTACATGACGGCGTCGGCGCGCGATTCGTACGGTGGGCGGCGCAGTGCGGCGATGTCGGCCGGGAGGCCGGATCGGGAGGCCCGCAGGGAGATCGACAGGATCGGCCCCGCCAGGTCGGCGGCCAGGCGGTCGAGCGACTCCGCCGTCGCGAGGGCGGCCGACGCCCGCACCTGCGCGACCAGCGACGCCAGGGCCGCGTCATCGAGACGCCGCGACGTGTGCTGGGGCCACGCGCCGCCTTCGTGGTGGATCGGCGCGACCGGGAGGCCGGTCCCGACCAGCTCGATCCGCCGACGATCGAGGACCTCGTGGTCGGCCGACGTCGTCACCGTGACGGCCCATCCCAGGTGATCGGCGACGCCCACGTGCACCGGGGCAGTCTTGCAGGCACGCCCCCGTGACCGGCCCGATCTCGTTCGGGCCGGTGTGGGCGGCGGCACCGCTGGAGCGACCGGCCGGGAATGGCGCGCCCTCGCACACGTTGACACGACCGAGGTGCCGACGCCGAGACCGCAGCCGGTCGTCCGACGTCGGCTACCGTGGTCCCTGTCCACGAGCCCACCGCCGGCGGCTCCGGGTCCGCCCTCGGGAGCCTGTCGAGGCCCGCGGCGTCGATCTCCGGAGATCCGCAGGCCGGCTCGGCGTTCGGAGGACCAGGTCCCTCGCTCCGGGGCGTTCCTCGCCCCGCCCGCGGGACCGTACGGCATGCCGAGGCCACCGTGGCCGGCATTCCAGAGGAGGAGTCTGTGGCTCGACCAGGCCAGCGCCAGGCGGGCGGTCGCCGGACCGCCCCGCGGGACCAGCGACGGGTCCGCCGCGGCGACGTCGTCGCCGTGCTCGCCCGGACCGTCCGTGAGGTCGAGGCGGCGGTCCAGCGCGGCCGCGTGACGCCTGCCGTGCGCACGAAGTTCCAGGCCGTCGCCCTGCTGCTGCGGGACGAGCGGGCCCGCGTCCAGGCCGACGCGGCCGTCAGCGACGGTCATCGGGCCGAGCAGCTCAAGCGCCTGGACGGCATCGCGACGATCCTCGCGACGACCGCGGTGCGCGACGTCGGGCTGCTGGCCCTGCTCGCCGAGGACGCCGTCGCCTCGGACGCGGCCCGGGCGCTCAAGCGGGACATGCTGAAGGCCGTCGGCGTCGAGCCGCCCCCCGAGGAGGTCCCGCCGACGGAGCCCCCGGCTGCTCCCGCCGCTCCCGAGCGCCGCGTCGTGCCGCAGTCGGTGATCTCCCGACAGCTGGCCAACCCCTTCCTCGCACCCGACTTCTCCGCCGCTCGGCAGCCGGCTCCCCGTCCGCGCCGCCTGGCCGACTGGGAGCTGATCGGACCCCTCCTCAGCTCCTTCGAGCGCGCCGGTGGCGGGGACTCGGCGTGCATGCCCCTCCCCGCGCCGTCGTCGCGGAGGGCGCCGCAGGGTCTGGAGCTGATGCCGCACCAGGCCCAGCTCGTCGCCGCGACCGCCGCCGGTCACCGCAGGTTCCTCCTCGCTGACGAGCCGGGTCTGGGCAAGACGGCCCAGGCACTGCTCGCTGCGGACGCGGCGGACGCCTACCCGCTGCTCGTGGTCGTGCCGAACGTCGTCAAGACCAACTGGGCTCGAGAGGCCGGCCGCTGGACCCCCCACCGCGCGGCCACCGTGGTCCAGGGCGACGGTGACACGGTCGACGGCTTCGCCGACATCATCGTCGTCAACTACGAGGTCCTCGACCGCCACGTGGGCTGGCTCGGCGACTTCGGCTTCCGCGGCATGGTCGTCGACGAGGCGCACTTCATCAAGAACCGGACGTCCCAGCGCTCCCAGCACGTGCTGGAGCTCTCCGACCGCATCCGGTCGCGCACGCCGCGGCCCCTGCTGATGGCCCTCACCGGCACCCCGCTGATCAACGACATCGACGACTTCCGGGCCATCTGGCAGTTCCTCGGCTGGATCGACGGCGCCAAGCCGCTCGGCGAGCTGATGGACGCGCTCGAGGACACCGGTCTGACGCCTGCCGACCCGGGCTTCTACGCCGCCGCCCGCCGGTGCGTCATCGACCTCGGGATCGTCCGCCGGCGCAAGGCGGACGTGGCCGCCGACATCCCTGCCCGCCGCATCGCCGACCTCCCCGTCGAGCTGGACGGGCCGGCCGGCCGGTCGATCCGGGCGGCCGAGCGGGAGCTCGCCCGCCGGATGGTGGCGCGGTACGAGACCGCCGTCGCGAACCAGGCGTCCACCGCCGACGTCGAGGGCATCGACCACGACCTCGTGCGCCGGGTCGCCCGCTGGGAGCTCAAGGACGCGACCACCGCGCAGGCCGGCGAGAACGTGTTCAGCATGATGCGGCGCATCGGCCAGGCGAAGGCCGCCCTCGCCGCGGACTACGCGGCACAGCTGGCCCGCAGCGCCGGCAAGGTGGTCTTCTTCGCCAAGCACGTCGACGTGATGGACGCCGCCGAGGAGACCTTCGCCCGGCAGGGTGTCCGGTTCTCGTCGATCCGTGGCGACCAGACGCCCGCGTCGCGGCAGCGGAACATCGACGCCTTCGTCAACGACCGGGACGTGGCCGTCGCGGTCTGCTCGTTGACCGCGGCCGGCGTGGGCCTGAACCTGCAGGTCGCCTCGAACATCGTGCTCGCCGAGCTGTCCTGGACCGACGCGGAGCAGACCCAGGCCATCGACCGCAGCCACCGGATCGGTCAGACCGAACCGGTCACCGCGTGGCGCATCATCGCCGCGCAGACGATCGACGCCCGGATCGCCGAGCTGATCGACAGCAAGGCGGGGCTCGCCGCCCGGGCGCTCGACGGGTCGGACGAGGAGGTCTCGTCGTCGGCCGACGTGCAGCTCGAGGCCCTGGTCACGCTGTTGACCGACGCACTGGCGGCGGTGCCGCAGTCGGGCGCGGCCTGACCGACGGGCCTCAACCGCAGACGGCGCCCTGCGGGCGGAGCCGTAGCCCGGGCCGGTACTGGTCAGGCTCGACGTCGCGCACTCGACGGTGCGCGGGCGTCCGTCGCCGTGGTCCGCGCCGACGCGGCGCGGCTGTCGTTCGCCGGCACCTCGTTCGACGGTGAGGAGGCGTCGCGGTTTCGGCCGCCGTGGTCGTCGTCCGTGTCCGGGCGACCGTTAGCGTCGGCACTCGCCGTGCGGACCCGGGCGGTGGCGTCCCGCAGCGCACCGAGGACCGTGGTCCGGAATCGCTCGCCCGGGGTCAGGGCGGCGTCGAAGCTCCGGCGCAGCCGCTCAGCCTCCCGCTCGGCGTCCGCGTGGACAGCGGCGTCGTCGGACCGGATGTCCAGGGCCAGCCTGCACAGCGCGCGGCCGGCGTCGGCCAGTGCGACGGCCAGCCGACGCGGGTCGGCGAGCAGGTCCTCCGGCGTGCAGCCGACGCGGCCCGCCAGCCACGTGATGCCCGGCCCGTGCTCGGTCACTGGCCCAAGCGCTCCCCGAGCCACGCGGCCTGCTCGGGGTTCCGCGGCAGCCGCAGGGTGCTGGACTCCTGGACGGGTGCATCGATCGGCACCGCCCTGCCACCGGAGTCCGCCCATGCGACCCCCTCGACGAACGGGTCCGCGTCGGCGCGACCGGTGACCTTGAGCTCCCCGTCCACGAGCTCGACGAGTAGCGCGGCTCCGAGCGACCTGCCCCGGGTGTCGTACGCGCCGCTGACGAACGCCAACCAGCCATCCGGGGCCGTGATCCGCGCGACGCCGAACAGAGCCGCCCCGGCTCGCTCGCCGGGGTCGGCCGTCGCCTGGGTCGACCTCCCGCCCGGGACTGCGGAGCGGCCGGCCTGCGGACCGAGCGGCAGCCCCTCGCCGGGCGCATAGAAGGACGACGCCCGCCGCACGGCTGCGAGGTACGCGTCGTCGTCGGGCTCCCCGAGCGCCGCACGCAGCACCGCGGTGTCCGCGTCGAGGAACGCCTCGGCGAAGGCCACGACATCCGTCAACCGTCGATCAGCAGCCACAGGTCCGCTCCAATCGGGTACGAGCCACCAGGCCCGGCGGGGTCGGTGAACTCCCACGTGTAGACGACGCCGGTGATGCGCATGAGGTCGGGGTGCACCTGCCCCGCGTTGATCTTGGCGCGGATCTCCGCGTCGAGGTCGCGCCCGGCGTCGGCCGCGGGGAACCAGGTGGCCTGCTTGATCTCGGCGAGCGCCGCGGGGTCGAGGAGGGCGCCGAACGACACGCGCACGGTCATGGTGAACGACACCTTCGTCGCGTCCAGCTGGTGGTCCTCGGCCCAGTCCTCGATCTGGGTTCCGATCAAGCGCTCGGCCACGCGCATCACGTTCTGGTTGTAGTGAGCGCTGGCGGTCACCAGGTTCCCGCCGACCGTCCACCCTGACCCGCTGAACTCGTCGGCGATGATGTGCGACCGGTCGAAGCCGTTGTTCGAGCGGAACGCCGGCGAGTCCTGAGTCACCCCCCGACCACGCTCGGAGCTGAAACGCAGGTTCTCGCCCTTCACGGTGATCGCCAGGCCGGCGTTCGTGTCGCGGGTGACGGTGAACCGCTGGCCGGCCTCGGTGTCGTAGGACATGGTGCGCACACCGTTCACGTCCTGGTATGTGATCTTCCTGGGCTTGAACCGATCGTGGTCCGGCACGCGGCCGGTCGGCCAGGCGATGCTCCCGCCACCGGGCGCGCTCCAGCGGAAGGTGATCTCGTTCACCTTGGTGCGCCAACGCTCCTGAACTGTCGCCCCGACGATCGTGGCGGCCGCGATCCGGCTCAGGGCTTCCGTCTTGAGGTTGCTGACCGCGGCCTGGCCGTACGCCTGCCGGAAGTTGCGCTGGACCGAGTGCGGGGGGCTCGTCTGGGTGAAGACGTAGGACAGGAACGGCTCCGACGCCACCGTCCGCTGCCCAGGGGCAGACTGGAAGTAGGGGAGCAGGAGCCGGTGCTGGCCGGGGTCGGCCACCACAGCCTGTGCGCCGGCCTCTGTCCCGTCCAGCACCGTGTCGGTCCACAGGCGGGTGTCAGTCGGCTGGTTACCGATGGTGAACTCCGGGAGACGGCTCCGCCAGCCCGCTACCACGTCGCCGGCACGGCTCGTCCCCTCGGGCGGCAGTTGAGCGGCCATGTCCGCAAGCCACTGCTCGGTGGCTACCTCGCCCTCGAAGATCTCGAACAGCTCGTCCAGCATCGTCGCGATCGAGCGCTGCTGACCCTCGAGGTCGGCGTCCGACGGCGGCTCCACGTCGTCGCTGGGGTTCGTCGAGGCCGCGGCGAACTCGGGGGCCAGCGTGTCGGCGGTGGTGTCAGCCGCGCTCACCGCGCCGGCGAGCGCGTCCAGCTTCGTCGTCGTGGAGCCCTGGATGCCCTCGGGGAGCTCTCCGATCCGCCCTCGCCACTCCGCGATCTTGTTCTCGATCGGTAGCGGCGCGGAGGCGACCATGAGCGTCGCCGTCGCGCCCTCCGTCTGCACGAAGACGCGGTGCGACTCGCCGCCTGCGGTGAACCGGACCGTCGTCCCGAGCTCCTCGTCGTCGCTCCCGTTCCCCTCGTCTTCGTCGCCGCCCAGTCCGAGCGCGCGCAGCAGCGCTCGGCCGCGCTCGGCGAGGAAGCCGATCACGATGTCCATCCCCTGGTAGACGCGGGCCTGAAGCGCGACGATCACGTCGGCGACCTGGTTCGGCAGACCGCTGAGGCTGAGCAGCCCGGCGAAGAAGTCGATGACCGGCGGGATGAGCATGGCCAGCGATCGCTCGACCGCGTTGGCGAGGCCGGCGATGTTGCCGGCGATGACATCGGCCATGCCGTTGACCACCGCTTCGACGAACCGGAAGATGCGCGCGGCGTTCCGGAAGATCCACGCGCACACGTCGTAGATCGCCTTGATGGCCTGAGCGACCGCGCCGGCGGGGTTGAGCAGTCCGATCACCCTGATGACGACCTGTGTGATCAGGGTGTCGACCAGGTACTCGATCGCCGCCTCGAGGATCGTCTGCACGATCATCTCCGGGGTCAGCTGCTCCTTGATCATGTCGACGATGCCCTGCGGGCCCTGCTGGATGAGGAGCGAGATCAGCTGCCAGGCGGCCTCGATGATCGCCACGTTCTGCTCGCCGATGTGCCGGACGAGGATCTCCCGCACCCGCGCCCAGGTGATCCCCATGAGCTGCAGGGCGAAGGAGAACAGAGACGTGGGGGAGAAGTCCGTCGGCATCGGGATGGGCGCCTCGAGGCCGGAGAACAGCCAGTTCCAGAAGCCGCGGAGCATGTGCAGGGCGAAGTTGTCGAAGAACTGCTGGAAGCCCTGCCTCACCCCGGCCATGAAGTTGTTCGCGAAGCGCATCGGGTCATCGGCGATGTCCGCGGCCACGTGCTGGATGCGCGCCACCAGGGCCCAGAACGCCCCCGGCGGGATGTTCACCAGCGTCAGGAGTCCGTTGATGATGGCCTTGACCGGGTCGTCGATGAACGCCTGGATGGCCGCCGCGATCCGGCCGAGGACGCCGCGCGCCGCCTGTCGCCGCTCCTCGACCGCTGCCTGCACCTCGGCGACGGCGGTCAGGGCGGCCCGTGAGACGTCCTGGACGAAGCTGGTCCGCGCCGCGGTGACCTGCTGGCTGAGCCCGTCGAGCATGCCGGAGAACCGGGTGCGCTCCTGGGCGGCCCACTCCGGGAACTGCTCCTCCATCGCGGAGAAGGCGGCGTCGATGTCCTCCCGGGCCTGCGCGATGACCGCTTGGGCGGCGGCCACGACACCGTTGACGTCGGTGGAGATCTCCAGCAGGAGCTCGCAGATGCCGTCGCCGAACTGCTTCTCGGCGCGGTCGTACTCCTCCTCCACCCAGGCCGGCAGGCCGAAGACCGCGTCGCCGACTCCGACGATGAAGCCCTCGACGCCGGAGTGCCGCTCGTCGATCCACGCCTGGACGCGGTCGAGGGAGTCGTGGAACTCCTGCGACAGCCGGGTCAGGCCGGCGGTCCAGCGCGCCATGGCCGTCCGGCTCAGCGGCTCGAGGAGGGCCGTGACCTGCTGTTGGGCGGTCGTGAAGATCGTCTGCGCACGCTGGGAGACCGAGTCGCGGGTCTGCTCCTCGCTCCGCACGGCCCGGGTCTGGCCGCCCGCGACGTCCCCCACCGTTCCGGCCCGGGCGGCCACCAGGGCCTCCGTCGCCTGCGCCTGGAGCGTGGCCATGTCGGCCTGTGCGGTCTCGATCGCGGCGTTCTGCTCGGCCGCCAGCTGCTCCGGGGTCTGCGCGGCCATCTCGCCGAGCTCCCCGCGTGAGTCCCGGACCGTCGCGAACGGGGCGTCGGGGATCTCCTGCGTCACGGGTGTGTCGATCCCGGAACCGGCGATCCGCTGGTCGGTCGCGGCGACGTCGGCGTCCAGGGACAGGTTCTCCGGCGGGATGGGGTCCGGGGCGGCGCTCGCGGCATCGACGCCCATGCCCGGACCGGACGGGTCCGGGTGCTCGACCGGCGTCGGGGTCAGCGCCGGCGTTCCGCTCGGGGGGTCGTTCATGTCGGCGTAGCCGGCCTGGACCTGGCCGACCTGTCCTTCGACCGAGCCGGAGACGGTGGCCCCCGCCGTCTGCGCCGCCTGAGTGGGGTCGGCACCGAGCAGGTCGTCCTCGTCGACCGGGCGCTGTTCGGCGATCGCGACGCGGATCCGCTCGCACAGCTCGACGATCTCCGGACTCGGGGCGGGGCGATCACCGAGCGCAGCGGCGAGGCCCTCCCGGGCCCGCGCGGCGGTCTCGGCGGCGGGCTCGGTCACTGCGCCCCGGGCCTCGGCGACGTTCTCCTCCGCGGACGGCAGGTCAGCGGCGGCGCGCGCAGCCCCGCCGGCGGCGGCGGCCACCTCACCGGCCCGCGCGGTGGCGGCGGGCCCGGGCTCGGCGGGAGCAGGGGGCATGAGGAGCTCGACCGTGATCGCGGGCGCAGGTGGTGCTCCTCCGGCCCCGCCTCCGCCGAGCCCGCCCCGGCCGGCCGCGGCCTCGGGCGCCGGGCCGGCACCGGCTGGACCCGCCGCGGCTGCCCCGCCGGCCACCTCATGCCCGGCCACGGGCTCCACGGGCGGCACAGGCACCACGGTCGCCGGCACCGCGTCGCTGTCGGCAGTCGGACGGGAACCGGCGTCGGGTGCCGGCTCCGCCGGTGGCGCCGGTGGCGTCGGTGTCACCGGCCCGACGGCGCCGGCGACCGCCGCCCGGACCGCGGCGTCCAGCAGGGCCGCGGTCTCCGGGCTGTCCGGGCCGTACCGCCCCGGCGCGAAGAAGAGATCTGTGTTCGAGACGAACGCCGGTGCCCCCTCGACCGGGGAGTCGGGGTGCGCACGCAGGCCGGTGACGTCCCAACCGCGCAGCCCGCGGAAGAGCTCGACGACCCTCGGCTCCAGGGGCAGCCCGGGTGGCAGGGCGCCGTCGGGCAGGGCGACGGTCGCCCCGGTGCCGGTGCGGGTCACCGTCAGCCCCTGCGCCGGACTGAGCGCCACCTCGGTGCCGACCGGGGTGAGGTCGATCGCGAGTGTCGTCCCGCGCAGGCTGACCGCCGGGGCGGCCAGGGGTGCGCCCTCCCAACCGGCCACGGACCACGTCGTCTCCGCGATCCGGAGTCCGAGGAGGCGGACGACGCCGCGCATCGTCACCGTGCCGTCCAGGGTCCCGTCGGAGCGGAACCCGGCTCGGCCGGTCAGGTCGACGAACGGCGCGGCGCCGGTGAGCAGCACCTCCCCGCCACCCACCCCCCACTCGGCGTACCGCGCGGTCAGCCCGCCCGCCGGGACACCGAGGTCGACGACGCTCTCGTCGGGCGCGGGCCGGGGGACCGTCCGCAGCGGCTCCGGCTCGGGGGACGCCGGCCCGACGGCCCCGGCGCCGGCTCGGACCGTCGTCCGGGTCGCCGCACCGTGCTCCGACTCGGGGACGGCGGCGACGGGGGCCGGTGCGCTCACCGGACGGTCCGTCCCGCCTTCTCGAACTGCCGATGGATGCCGCTGACCAGGTAGTCCTGGGTCACCACCCACGCGTCGGCCGCCGCGAGGTAGGCCGCGTCCAGGCTCGCGTCCCGGATCTGTGCCCCGGACAGCGGGTACCGCTGTGCGAGCGCATCGAGGTCGACCTCGTCGGCTACCGGCAGCTCGGGTGGCAGCACCGCCCGCCAGAGCCGGACGCGCTCGGCAGGCCCCGGCTCGGGGAACTCGACCATCACGTGGATGCGCCGCTGGAAGGCCTCGTCGATGTTGGCGAGGAGGTTCGTCGTCAGGATGACGACGCCGGGGTGCGCCTCGATGCGGGACAGCAGGTAGGAGACCTCCTGGTTGGCGTAGCGGTCGTGGGAGTCGCTGACCTCGGTGCGCCTCCCGAACACCGCGTCGGCCTCGTCGAACACGAGCAGGCAACGCTCGCGGACCGCCCGGTCGAACACCCTGGCCAGTGCCTTCTCGGTCTCGCCGATGTACTTGGACACCAGCGCGGACAGGTCGACGAGGTACGCGGTCAGCCCCGTCGACCGGGAGAGCGCCGCCGCCGTCATCGTCTTGCCCGTGCCCGGTGGGCCGTGGAACAGGGCGAGCAGGCCGGCGGTGTTGTCGTGGTGCCGGCCGAACCCCCAGGTCTCGACCACCAGGTCACGGTGGGAGATGCGGTTCGCGAGATCGGTGATCCGCCGGCGTGCCGGGCCGGGGAGGACGACGTCGTCCAGGCTGTGCACGGTGGTCAGCGGGCGGGCCGGGAAGTCGGTGGACACGGTGACCGGCTCGGGCGGCAGTCCGAGCACCCACCGCACCAACGCCGGGTCGGCGCGGAGCCGGCCCGACAGGTCCCCTGCCGGGTCCAGGGACAGCAGGCCGGACGCGAGCAGGGGCGCGCCGCTGCTGAGCTGGACGGCGGCCTCGAGCCGGCCGCCGAACGTGCGCGCAGCCAGGGTGCGGGCGACCTCTCCGGTGAGCCCGACCGCACCCGGCCGGTCGGTCAGCTCGGCGTACAACCGGTCGAACTTCTCGTCGACGTGCGGGGCGATCGCGGCGACCAGCACGAGGGCCTCCGGCGCCGTCAGGCCGGCGTCCGCGACGACCCGGGCGAGCGGCGCCCTGCCGCGGTAGCGGGAGAGCGGAGGAATGCCCTCGTCGGGCCCGTCGAGGCCGAGCAACCGGCTGGACGGGCTCCCTCGGCGCTCCTCGATGCGGATCGCGACGACCGCCTCGAGCATCTCCAGGGCTGACCTGAGCTCTGCGGCGTACTCGGCCGGCTGCGTGCCGGTCGACGCGGGCGCGGTCACGGCCGGAACCGCACGGTCAGGACGGGCGTCCACGGCAGGCGGAGGAGGCCTACCGGGTAGGGGAGCAGCGGCAGCACGACGTCGAGCGGAGCGGTCTGTGCGAGGAGGGTCGCGGGATCGTGTCCGAGGTCGAGGATGCCCGCCCGTATCAGCCAGCTGTCGCGGACGAACCGCGCCGAGGACCGCTGGAATCCAGGCAGGAGCGCGACGAACCGGCGCAGGACGTCCTCGGCAGCGACTCGGATCCGGTCGAGGGCATCGAGCGGCGCGAGACCCGCGGAGGGCGCTGCGTCCTCCGGTGCCCCGGCGAGGAAGCGGACGAGCGGGTCGTCGACGAGGCCCGGATCTGCCGGGTCGGCGAGAGCGGCGAGGGCGACGCGGCGCGGGAGGCTCGGTTCAGCACTCGCGTGCAGATCCACGGCCTCGCGGCACAGGTCGGCCAACCACGGATAGGCCAGCACGACGCCGGCCGCCCGGGTCGCCGCGGCCGGGTCGACGCTCACCGGTACGGACGGTTCGAGCAACGGTCTGACCGCCCGGGCTGCTTCGGCCAGCCGGTCCGCCAGTGCCGGTGGGGCGGTCCCGCTCGACGGCGAACTCCCGCTCGAGCCGGGCACGACGCCGGCGTGCCGCTCGTGCGGCGGGTGGGCGAGTGGGGCCGCGGATCCCCGCGCGCGCGTGACCGGAGGCTGTCGGGGCGTCCGGAGCGACCCGGCGGCGGCGATCAGCGCCTGAACGAGCGTCTCGGCCCGCTCGCCGCCGATCCGGTGCAGCACGGCCGCAGCGATCCGGGGGTCGGACAGTGCGGTGACCGCCTTCGGCACCGGTACCGCACCGGGGTCGACTCGTGCGAGCCATCCCGACACCGCCTTCGCGACCTCGACGACGTCCGTCACCGCGCCGGCTCCAGCGACCTCGCCGCCGCCCGACGTCCCGGCGGCGCCGGCCGTCGCGTTGGCGCCGGGCGTCGTGCGGGCGCCTGCCGTCGTGGGCGTGCCCGAAGCTTCGGGCACCAGCCTCCCTGCGGCGACACCGACACCCCTCGCCCGCGGCCGGGCGCCCGCGGCCAGGGCCGCTTGCCGGATCCCGTCCGCCCACAGCACCGCGAGCGTCGCGTCGTCGTGGTCGGCCGGGTCGGTGAGCCGCACCGTCAGCCGGTCGAGGTCGACGTCCGCGAGGTCGGCCAGCGCGCGCTCGAGTGCATGGGGCAACGCCCTGGCCGCGACCGTGGCCAGCCGGCGCGCGTCCGTTCCGCGGATGCGCAGCCGGTCCACCACGACGTCGGTCATCCGAGCAGGTCCCTCACCGCGTTGAGCTGGGCGTCCAGCTGGTTGCCGAGGGACGGATCGATCCCTGCGGACTTGACCGCGGTGCGCAACGTACTGAGCAGCCGGATGGTGGCGTTGCCGATCGCCTGCGGCTCCCCGCCGGCGGCCGCCTCCTCGAGCGTCGCCGTCGCACGTGTCGCGGCGCCGATGTGCCGCCCGAGCGCGGCCTTGTCCTTCGGCGTGACGAGGGAGGCGAGCCCGTTGGTGAGGCTCCCGGCGAACTCGACCAGGCCACGCGCGACGCCAGTGTCGAGCTGCCTCGGGCCCCGGATGCCGACACCCCTGACGATCACGTCGAGCTGGCCCTCGGCCGTCGACAACCGCTGCTGCATGTCCTCGAGCGGTACACCGCTGAGCTCGAGGTCGACGCGGCCCTTCACCTCCGCCTCGATCGCCCGGCCGACGCCCCGGATCGCCTGGTCCACCTCGGTGCGCCACTGCACGGTCGCCTGCTCGAAACCCTTGAACCCCTGGACGTCGACGGTGAGGCCGCCCACCTGCTCGGTGACCTTGTCCAGCCCGACCTGGTGGACCTCGGTCGCCGCGAGCGCCTCGGTCGCCTTGGCCGTCGCGGCCGGGAGGGCGGTTCCGAGCTCGCGTGCGCTGTGCGCCGCGGGGACCCGGCCCATGGCGGTGACCTTGTTGTTCGTCCCCACCGTGAACACCACCGTGTCGGCGACGTTGAAGGTCGCTCCGGGCTGGTACCCGGGGAGGGCCGTGACCTCGCCGGCGGACAGGACCTGGACGTTGGGCGTTCCGCCGAGGCCCTCGACCTGCGCCTCGAGCGACGTCTTCGCGATCCCGGCGTCCCGGCCCAGGGCCGGCAGCCCGTCGATCACTCCCTTGCCGAAGTAGTCCCACCGGTCGGTGGCGTAGATCTCCTCGATGACGTCGTCGATGTGGGCGTAGACGTCCGGCGGGTTCCAGATGGGCCCGAGAGGGTCGATGTCCCAGTGCTTGTACCAGCCCTCGGGGATCTCGCGGGGCGGGAAGTAGAACGGCACGCACTCCCCGCCGCTCAGCACCCTGCCATGAGCGCAGTAGGGGAAGACCACGATCGGATCGTCGTCGTCGTCCTCGATCGGTGGCGGTTCCGGCGGGGCGTACCCCGAGATCAGTCCCTCGAGCAGGTCGACCCAGACGCCACACGGGGAGGTGCAGCCACCACCGGTGAAGGCCAGGCTGAGTCCGCTGGGCGGTTCCCACGCATGGCGGTACGCGCAGTCCCAGACCCACGTCGAACCCACCAGGCGCACCCAGCCGAGCACGACGCCGGGCCGGGTGCTGCTGTGGTCGCTCGTCGTGGCCATCAGGGCACGGCAACGCAGCAGGTCGAGGGTCGCGAAGAGCACCTGGTTGAGGAAGCCCGCCTTGTATCCCTTGACCCCGGGCAGGTCCGACGCGGCGATCGAGGTGGCCTGGAGCGCGGTGATCAGGGCAGGGTCGATCAGCGGACCCCCGCTGTTGCGGAGTCGGGTGACGAGTGCGTCCCGCAGCGTGACGTAGGACCCCTGCGGCGCGGAGGTGAGCGAGAGCCGCAGCGGCTCGACGCTCAGCAGCGTCTCACCGGCGAAGTCGAAGCGGGGTCCGGTGATCCGGCCGGCGACGACCCGCAGCGCGACCGCGCGCGTGTGCAGCTCGGCGTGACCCTCGCAGTCCGTCTCGCCGCAGTCCGGCGCCGGCTCGGCGACGTCGGTCGCCTCCAGGACGACGGAGAACCCGCCGGGTCCGGCGGCCACGAAGTCGAAGGAGCCGGTGGACGTCGTCGGCGGCAGGGCGACGGTCTGCGACGCGGGGAGGATCAGCGGCTCGCCCACCTGGTCGATCGCCAGGCCGGGACCGATGGTGAGCGTCGTGCCGCTCACCGTGCCGCCGAGCCCGCCGTTGACGCCGAAGCCGGTGAGTCGGCCGAGCAGGCGGTCGCGGAAGTGGCTGAAGGCGTGCAGCTGGTTGAGCTCCGCGGCGGTGAGGGTCTGTCCGCCTTCGAAGACCGGGTACTGGTTGCCGGGCATGGTGTCGCTCCTTCAGTCCTCGCTGGGCAGGTGCCCGACGTCGAGCCGGTCGATGGTGCGGCCTTCGTCGATGCACTCCCAGATCCGGATGCCGTTCGCGTGGTCGATGAACGACGTGATGGAGCAGAGCAGGGTGCGAAGGTCCTCGCGGTACGCGTCGACGGCCTGCTCGAAGGCCGTGACCTGCTCGGGTGTCGGGTCCGGGGGCAGCTGGGGCGGGTCCGGCACGGCGAAGTCCGGGCGGGTCCAGCAGACCCGCAGGCGCACGTGCGCCGGCGCGTACCAGTCCGTGAACTCCATCGCCTCGTGCCGTCTGCGGTAGTCCTCGAACTGCGTCGTCGACGGGACGAAGAGGGTGCCGGTGAGCTCCGGGTCCGGGATCCGGGGACCGGCCACCTTGAAGTGCTCGAGCAGATAGGGGCGAGCGCCGGCGGCTATCCCGAACGCCAGGCAGAACCAGTCCAGGAACCCTCGTGGCGTGCCACGTCGCCGCCAGATCCGGGCCGCCTTCGCCAGGAACGTGCGGCGCTGCACGACTCCCCCCTCGTCCGATCTCCACGAGGCGGGGAAGGCGAAGGCCGCCCAGGTCGCCACCTCGTCGTACACGGTGAGATACGCCTCGACGAGAGCGTCCCCGCCGGCGTCGTACGGCAGGTCGGTGGGCCAGCGCAGGGCCGCGTCAGGGCCGAGCACGAGGGAGAGGTCGTCGAGCCGCTCGAGGTAGGCGTGGTTGAGCTCGTCGGCCAGACCGAGGAAGGCGTCCAGCTGCGCGAAGGACGCCGCGTCGTCCTGGTACACGGCGGGGAGGTGCCGTGCCAGGCGGGTGTAGTCGGCGCTAGGCATCGGAGCACTCCCCGGTCAGGACGAACCGAACCCGCAGGCACTGGATGTCCGCCAGCTCGGGGACGCAGACGGGGGGAAGCGGTACGGACCCGTCGGCGGACTCGACGAACGGCCCGGTCCCCACCTTGATCGCCAGCTTCTCGACGCCCAGGATCGCCGGGTCGGCGGAGATGGCCGTGACGACCTCGGTGAACCGGATGGCCTCGCCCGGGGTCCAGCCCTCCTCCGGTTGGTCGACGCGGGGCCACGGGCCGTCGATCACGGGGCCGGTAGCCGGGGTCGGCCGGCTCTCCGGGCGGCCGGCGGCGAAGTGCGCGGCCACCCGGGCCAGCGCGCCGCCGACGGTGGCCTCGCGGTCCGCACCGACCCGGGTGACGAGCCGGCCCTGAAGGACCACCGGGCACACGTCGAGCAGCGTCGCGCCGACCTCGTCGCAGATCATCCGGCGAGGGTCGAGCGGGTCGAGGGTGTCCTGCCAGGTCGGGTGCGGCTGGTCGACCTCGGTGCCGATCGCCGTGCGCAGGACCTCGGTCAGGAACACCGGCGCGGAGGCCCGGACCGACGCGGACACCTCGGGCGCGGCCGCGCGCTCGACGACGAGTGTCACCGTGCCCTTGGCGGGAACGGCCGTCGTCACCGGCCGGCCGTCCCACCCGATGCCGGCCAGGCGTCCGGGGACCGCCCAGGCCCGGAGCACCTCAGGGTGCTGCCGCGCCCGGCGGGCGTAGTCGACGTCGGTCACCGGCTCGCAGGTGAGCGCCTGCAGCGGGTGCGGCGGCCACACCCGGGACGCACCGTCGGTCTCCTCGAGGCACTCGGGCAGGGTGTGGAGCGGAACGGGGGCGGCCGCCATCGCCACCTCCACCTCGTCCGAGGACAGGCCGGCGGCCCCGAGATCGGCGCGCACCGCGCTCACCGCCTGCAGGGTGGTCGCGGCGAGGATCGCGTCCAGGTGCTCCAGCATCGCGGTGGACGACCGGCGTCGGCGCTCGCGGCGCACGACGGCGGCCAGCTCGTCCGGCCACAACGGGAGTGCCGTGGCCAGCGCCTCGGCGGCGCGTGCATCCTGCGCGGCGACGGTCCCTCCGACGGTCCGCGCGGCGTCGACGGCCGACGCGACGAGGTCCGTGAGCTCGTGCGCCAGGCCGCGCACCAGCCCGGCCCGGAGGAGCGTGACGGCCACCGGGGTCTGCCGGGTCGTGAAGGTGCCGCCCCAGGGTGCCTCCGCGAGGAGGGCCAGTGCGTCGCCTGGCGCGGGGCAGGCCCGGACCAGGGGCTCCAGCACCTGGGCGACGGACCTCTCGGCCGCGCCCGGCGCCTTCCGGGCGAGCACGTCGGCGACGGCTGCGATCTCCCCGGGGGGCAGCGTCGCGTGCCAGTGTCGGTCGGTCGCCGGCTCCCACGCCGCGACGTCCAGGGGCCAGGCCGACGGCCGGGTGGCGGTCCGGTAGTGCAGGTCGGCGAGCCCGAACGCGGCGGCCTCGGCGAGCGTCACACCCGGTTCGATCGCGTTGCGGTCGTTCCAGGTCGTGGCCGAGGTCGCGGCCAGCGCGGCCATCAGCCGCACACGGACGCCCTCCCAGTCGGCATCCGGCGCGACGGGCGTGAACGAGGAGACGGGCTCGGCGCTCACAGCTGCTCCTTCACGGCGATGGTGTGTGCGGCGGACGAGCAGAACAGGCCACGGCACGGATCCACCTCGACCAGCTCGGTGACCACCCCGTCGGGTCCGCGCATCGTCACCGTGTGGACGGTGTCCACCTCTGGCCGGCCGTCGAGGAACGCCGCCAGCGCGGAGCGGAACAGGCTGCGGCCCCACCGGGTCGGCGTCGTGCCCCCGGGGTGCAGCCAGGTCTCGAGCGCGGCGGCGACGGCGTCCCGGCCGGTCAGCGCGGTGATCCCGCGGCGCAGCAGGATGTCGGCGGTCACGGTGACCGGGGCGAACAGCGGGCACAGCACGGTCGGGTGGGCGTGCAGTCCGGTCATCGGCGCGAGCACGTCGGTGATCCGGCCGGCCAGGCTGACCGACGGGCGCGGCTGCGGGTCCATCGGTCGGTCCGGCAGGACGACCAGGCCGACGCTGCCCGCGAGACGCACCCCGTCGGGACCGGTGTGCGGCAGGCACCGCACGGCCGCCACCTCGGGGAAGGCGACCGCGACGATCTCCTCGTAGTCCCAGGAGGTCACCGCCCGGCCGCGGTGCCGGGCCAGCGCGGACGCCCGGCGCCGGTAGGAAGCATCGTCCTCCGGCCCCCGGCCTCGCACGCCGCCGAGGTTGGTGACCTTCTTGACCCCGCTGACGGGGGAGAGCGTGCCCTTGATGGTGCCCGCGGGCAGGGCGGTCGCCGGGCTCGGGTCCCTGGCCGGGTCGAGCGCCTGGCTGGCGTAGGTCGCCACGACGGCGTCCGGTGTCACCGAGGTGACGACCCCGATGCGCTCGGGGGCGTCGGTGACCATCCGCACCCAGCGCCCGGCGTCGGCCGACACCGCGTCGCACCCGACGGCCCAGCCCTCCGGCGCGATGAACCGCAGGAGGCCGGATTCGCGCAGCAGCCGGGACCCGTCGGCGACCGGCAGCGGCTGCCATGCCGCGCCGTCCCACCACTCCCATCGGGCACCCTCGGGGTCGGTGCTCGAGCCGCACGGCGACGCGGAGTCCACCCCGAGGTACACCGACACGCTCGAGCCGATCGCGGCCGCGGGCAGGTCGAGGCCCAGAGCCACCATCCCGGTGTCGCCGGCCGGGGAGATGGACCTCGTGAACGGCTGGAAGGCCCCCGAGCCGACCTGCCGCGTCCTGACCCAGCCGTTGACCGCTTCCACCTTCGTGGCCGCCACCGAAGCGGTCGTGTAGGAGAGCGTGATCCGGGAGACGATCGGGGGCACCGGCGGGGTCGGCATGGTCGGCGTGTCACCGGCCACGGCTCCCGTCGCGAACGTCGCGATCTCCCGCTGGTAGTCGGTCCAGCCGAAGTCGCCCTCGGAGAGGAAGGCGCGCACCAGGTGGCCGGCCTCGCCTCCGACCACCGCCGGCTCGGAGCACGGCGCGCCGCTGACCGGCGCGCCGGTGAAGCCGGTGAGCTGTGCGCCGACGTCCTCGAACGTCTGCCATTCGCCGTCCACCCGGCGCTGCCACTCAACGTGCGGTGGCGTCCGGGTGCTCACCAGTCCGGTGATGCGGTCGATGACGTTCTGGACGCCGGCGGTGATCGAGCCGACCAGGCTGGTTCGCAGATAGCTCATCGACTCGGAGATCTCGGCGGCCAGGTGTACCGGGATGCCGCTGCCTCCGCTCGCGGACGCGAGCGGCGCACCGCCCGCCTGCATCACCTGGATGCTGACCGTGACGGTCGCGAGCTGCTTGCCGAATGCCTCGTCGCTGCGCAGGTAGAGGGCGTCCCCGCGCCTGGCGGCGGGTCCGAACGGCTGCAGCTCCTTGGTCACGTCCAGAGCGCCGTCGTTCAGGTACGCCGCCTGCGGGACGATCGGTGTCCGGCCGGTGACCTGCAGCCTCGCCTCGGTGAACGCGATGGACGTCGGCAGAGCGTGATCCGGCGGGATGTCCGCCTCCAGCCACGGGTCGCCCGTGGCGCCTTCGACGAGGCCGCAGCCGCCGGTCAGCACGACCGTCACCTGGTTGCCGGTCACGTCGCCCGTGGCCTGTCCGCGGGCCCCGTCCGCGCGCGGGTAGCGCCACACCGCCGGGCCGAGGCCCGCCGCCGACGTCGCCCCGGTGAGCGTGACGCGGACCGTCAGGTTCCCCCCGTCGAACGCCAGCACCGGGCTGTACAGGCGCAGCCGGTGGGGTGCGGCCGCGCCGGTCGTCGGGCTCAGTGGATAGGGGTCAGCCTCCGCGACGAGGCCCGCCAGGCCGGTCGGGTGGCCGCCGGGCACCTGGCTCCGGACCGCAGTGACGGTCGCGCCGTGCGCCATGAGCGCGTCGTTCGTGCGATACCGGCGCTCGACACCGAACGCGTCCTTTCCGCCCCGCAGCACCGTGCCCTTCTCGACGACGGCCGGGGCCAGCCCGGGATCGACGGTCGCGTGGGCGACCACCGTGTCCGGGCGAACCGGCAGCCGCGGGATCGCGAGGATCCGTCCGAGCCAGTCCAGGTGCGCGCGCTCGGGGAGGGTGTCCGCGTGCGCGTCGAGCTCGGGGTACTCCTGGGTCAGCGCGGTGAGCAGCGCCCGGTCCGGGTCGCCCGGCCGGGACAGGTCGGTCTCGTCCGGCCCGGTGAACAGGACGTCGCGCCAGGTGTGGGCGGCGTCGTAGGCGACCAGGCCGGCGGCCCTGGCCAGCGCCGCGCGGACGTCCTCGGGCCGGCGGCTCACGGCGGCTCCTGGACGAAGAACGGGATGACCAGGTTGTCCGGCCGGGAGTGCCGGTCGAGGCGGTACTCGATGCGCACGTCGATCCGCTCGTCGGACTCCTCCGCCGGGGCCGCCTCGACCGCGTCGACGATCACCCGCGGCTCCCACAGGAGGAGGGCCCGCTCGACGTCGTGCGCGAGCCGGTAGCAGACGTCGGTCGTCCGGGGCTCGAACACGTACCGGTCGACGCCGGCGCCGAGCGTCGGCCGCATCACGCGGGCACCCACCCCGGTGCGCAGGAGCACCCGCATCGCCTCCTGGACGTGCGCGACGCCGGCGGACGTGGCGAGCACGGCCGCCGCTGCCCCGTCTGCCAGGTCCCACCGCGGCGGAAACGCCCAGCCGCACCCCAGGTGCGGATCGTCGCCGTAGGTCATGCGATCACCACCGTCGCGCAGCCGACGGCGACGCTCGCCCCGCACACACAGGCGTCCGAGGCGCGCAGCGCCGGCCGGCCGCCGATCATCACCGTCGTCGATCCCGCGACGAACGGCGACGACGGGATGTGCGAGGGCGGTGGGATGGGGCATGCGTGCACGTCGCCCAGGACGGCCGCCGGCAGGCCGCCGATCATCACCGTCGCCACCCCGGGACCGACGACGGTCCCGCCGTGGACGGTCGGGTCCCCGACCCGTGCGGCGCCCGGCATAGTGCTCTCCTCGGCTGTGTGGTCCGCTAGTTGATGGTGACGAGCGCGCCCTTGAGGCCGAGCGTCGCGGAGGCCTTGACGTCGAGAGTGCCCGAGCTCTCTAGCGTGGCGGGGCCGGAGGACCTACCCCGGATGCCGCCGGCGTCGAGCTCGACCGTTCCCGAGCTGGCCTTGAGAACGATGTCGCCCCTGGCCGCGGTCAGCTCGATGCCGTCGGCGGAGAGCCGGATCGCGTTGCCCGACTCCCCGTGCGTCAGAGTGACCTCGGAGTCCGCCTCCGCGAGGCGGAGCACGTTGCCGGCCGGGGTCTCGATGGTCACCGCGCTGGCGTCGCCGTCCTCCAGGGTGATGCGGTGCCCCTCGGGGCTCACGACGGCGCGGACGAGGTTGTCGTCGTTGCTCATCGCCACCGGGGCGGCCTGAGTCCCGTTGAACAGGGAGCCGAGGACGACGAGGGCCGCGTCCTCCCCGTCCAACGGCGCGACGAGCACCTCCTGCCCGACACCGGGCACGAACACCGTGCCGAAGCCGTCGCCGGCGTCCAGGGTCGCGAGTCGGGCCCACACGCCGTCGCCGGTCTCCCCGCGCCAGGGCAGCCGGACCCGCACGCGGTTCAAGCCGTCCGGGTCCTCCAGCGACGCGACGACCCCGATGGTGAGCGGCGCCGGCCGGCCGGGCAGGGGCGGCCGGAGGGCCGGCGGACTCCCCACCTGGAACTCGGTCCGGTAGCCGCGCGCGGAGAGCCGGTGCCGTGCTGCAGTCGTGTAGTGCGGCCCGGACATCCGCTCGCCGACGCCGGTGATGCGGAGCCATCCGTCGCAGCGCAGCGCAGGGTTCCCGACCACCTCGCCGTAGCCGTGGTAGTGGAGGAGCGCTGTGGCGCGCTGGCGACCGAGGGCAATGGCGTCGACCTGGTCGGTCGCCGGGAGCGACGCCCGCGCCACGCGTTCCTCCCGGAGCGGCCATCCGGCGTCGGACACGGCCGCGCCGTGATCGACGCGGTCCCCGAGGTCGAGCCCGGTCTGGATCGCGCCGACCTGGGACTCGAGCGCCTCGAGCACGTCGGCGTCCCAGCCGGCACCGACCACCGAGTCCACCGCGCGGGTCAGGTCCTGGGTCAGGTGCAGCTCGGTCACGTTGCGCCCGTACTCGAGCTCGATCGGTCCCACCGGGTCGGCGGGCGGCCGGAAGACCAGCGTGGTGCCCCGGACGTAGGTGACCCAGCCGAGCTCGGCAGCGCGCGTGGTGAGCAGATCCCAGTCGCTGCGCCGGTCACTGACCACCGCCGCCCGCGTGACGCCCGCGCCGGCATCGGCGGTCAGGGAGTAGTCGGCGGCGACGGCGGACACGACGTCGGCGTCGCTGACGGCCTCGAGTTGGCGCGACCGGGGCGGGTGCTCGAGCAGGATGGACCGGGACCGCGCCTCGACCCGGAGGACCGGCTGGCCGCTTGCCGGGAAGTGCGTGGTCACCGCGGCGACCACTCCGGCGAACACCGACGTCAGTTGCGCGTGGTAGCCCAACAGCACCTCCACGTCAGCGCCGGGTGCGAACGGGCCGTCGTCGCTGTGCCGCACGGCGCGGGTGTCGGGATCCCAGTTCTGCAGCAGCAGGGCGAGGCGCCCGTGCCGGCCGACCTCCTCCGCCACATCGATCTCCACGACGTCGCCGTGCACCAGCGGCGTCACGGGCGTCCCGGCCACGCGCACCTCGAACTCCGGCCGGTCGGGTGTGGCCGCCGTGCCGTAGCGGCTCACCGCAGGACCCCGGCGGTCGGCAGGCGGCCCCCACCCTTGTCCTTCGGAGGCAGGCGGAGGACCTGGCCGGCGGCGATGCCGCCGGGGTTGCGCAGTCCGTTCACCGTCGCGAGCGGCCGCCAGAAGGCCGGGTCGCCGTACACGCGGTAGGCGATCGCGTCCAGCCGCTCACCCTCGGACACCAACCACGTCTGGTACAGGTCGGGAGACTCGCGGCGCTCCTCGGCGGCGAGCTCCTCCGGGGCGACGACCTCCTTCAGGGTGAGTTTGACCGTCGCGCGCAAGGGCTCACCGTTCCGGTCGAACAGCTTGTACGTGACGTCGACCTGGGTGAGCACGCCGCGGAAGTCGAACCGGCCCCAGTAGGCGTGCACGTAGTACGGCTGGTGCGTGTCGGCCTGGAACTCGGTGAAGGCCAGCAGCTGGTCGAGCTTCTCGCCGACCGACACCCCCGTCTCGATCACGCCGGAGCCGTCCATCAACAGGTCGATCTGGACCTGGTCCGGCTCCCCGCCGCCGTAGGACTGCTGTGGCGCCGACGACCCGGCCGACGGTGTCGCCTGGTAGGTGTTCTTGCGGGAGAACGCCAGCTCGGTCGGGTTGAGCAAGGTGCGCCACGGAGGCCCGGCGACCTCGGTGAACTCCTGGTCCCGATACGGCTCGATGGTCAGTTTGGTGAGCTGGGTGACGTCGAGCATCAGCAGTCCCACTCCCGGCGCAGCACCTCGAGCACGCGCTCGGTGGCGCGCCGCACGACGACGTCCATCACGTCCTCGGGAAGGCCGCCCGCGGCCGCGTCTCCGCCGGTTCCGCCCGCCGCCGTGCCGCCGCCGGGGCCCCCGGGCCGGGTGAGCACCACCTCGGTGAGGATCTCGGAGATGACGACGGCCATCACGCACCGACCGTCGTCAGGTGCAACCCGTGGTGGGCGATCTCGACCGACTCCACCGCGACCGCCCCGGACTGCGCGTCCAGGTCGGGGCCGGTCAGCTTGACCGGCCAGCCCTTGCGGAACGCCCAGACCCGTACCGGGGCCAGCACCCCCTCCACCGTTGACATGAGCGAGACCTGACCGTTGCGTGGCGCCACCCGGCCGGTCACGAGGTACTCGAAGAACCAGCCCCAGAGCTCGGTCGAGGGGCCCGCGCCCTGGGTGAGCACGAGGTTGGGGAAGGACCCGCGCACCGGCAGCCGGTGGGCGAACCGGTTCTCGCCGCCCTCCGCGTACTCCTCGACGCCCACGTCGCCGGCCAGCCCCGAGCACTTGGAGAAGCTCACCGACGTGATGCCGTCGACGGCCAGGACGAAGTGGGCGCCGATGTAGGGGAGCGGGGACGGCGCCGACACGGGAGATGTCATGGCACCTCGATCGCGATGCTCTCGCAGGCGAACTCGACGGTCTCCACCGCGACGTCGGTGCCGGTCGACTTCAGCCCTGGGCCCTCGAGCTTGACCGGCCACGCGCCCTGGATCTTCCAGGTCATCACCAGCGTGCGCTCCTCGTTGAGGAGGCTGACGGTCACGTCACGCCGGGCCACGCTCCCCGGGACGACGGTGTTGTACCACTCGAACAACCCGTTGCCGGCCTCGGCGGGCATGATGCCGCGCTTGAGCGTGACGTTGCTGAACTTCTTCAGCCCGGGCACCTTGCGCGTGGAGAGAGCCAGGTCCGCTCCACCGCGGTACTCCACGACCTCGGCCTCCATCGTCAGGCCGGTGACCTCGGAGAAGCTCGAGGTGTTCTGCGAGTCCCCCCAGCTGACCTCGAAGTGCAGGGTCGTCAGGGGGTATGACGCGGTCATCGGGTGCTCCTCTCACTCACTCGGACAGCCGCTTGTGGCTGAAGCGGAAGATCACGAACTCCGCCGGTTTGGTGGGGGCGATCGCGACCTCGGTGATGACCAGGCCGAGGTCGATGTCCGTCTCGTTCATCGTCTCGGGGTAGCCGACCCGCACCCGGTACGCCTGCTCGGGGGAGGTGCCGGCCAGAGCGCCCGCGCGCCACAACTGGTCGAGGAAGTTCTCCACCGAGACCTTGATCCTCATCCAGGTGGCCGAGGTGTTCGGCTCGAACACCACCCACTGGGTGCCGGTCTCGATGCTGTTCTCGACGAAGTTGAAGAGCCGCCGCACGTTGACGTAGCGCCAGGTCGTGTCGTCGGTCGCATTTCGTGCCCCCCAGATCCGCGTTCCTCGTCCCGGGAAGGCCCGGATCAGGTTGACCGAGCCCGGGTTGAGGAGGTCCTGGCGGCGTTGGGTGTATGTCTGGGACAGCCCCACGATGCCCGCCACCCGCTCGTTGCCCGGCGCCTTGTGGACGCCGCGCTCCCGGTCGGTCCGGGCGAGGACGCCGGCGACGAACCCTGACGGCGGCACGGTGCGGAACCGGTCGGAGGAGTCGGGGTCGAGGTTCACCACCATCAGGTAGGGCGCGTACAGCGCCGCGTACGTGCTGGACAGCGTGGTGTTGCGCCAGTCCAGCAGGTCGTCGTCGGTGGAGTAGTCCGGAGCGTCGATGATCGCGAAGCGCCGGTACTGCTCGCAGTGGGTCACCACCGCGCCGACGAGGTCCGCCTGCAGGAGAGGGTCGGTGAACGTGACGGTGTCCGGGCAGACCACCATGGCCGGTTCCTGTTCGGCCTCGAGCGCGAGCAGACCGGCCTTGTAGTCGGCGCTGGTCGCCGGGTTGTCGATCCCGGCCTGGGTGGACACCGCGAAGGCGGGGGTGCTGGCCTCGGAGATCGCCGGAGCGCTGGCCGCCCTCCGTGCGACGGTGATGTAGGCGGAGATGCCGTTCACGACGCCGTCCCGCGCGTAGTACTGCGGGTGGGCCGGGTCGAGAGCGAGACCGCTGAAGGTCTCGATCGCCGTCCCGTTCTCTGCCACCGTGAGCGAGAACCGCAGTGGGAAGAACGCCGTCGAGGTGTAGGCCACGAGCGGGAAGCGGCCGGGGTCGGCGGTGCTGTTCGCGGCCGAGATGTCCGTCGTGGCCGTGAAGCGCAGCACGTAGACCGTGCCGGTCGGGTTGTCGACGGCGGTGATCCGCAGCCGGTCCGTGCCGAAGTCGACGAACTCCCCGACGGCCGGAGGCAACGCGCACTGCACGACGACGCCGTTGGACGCGTTGGCCGGGAGGACGAAGGTCGCTGTCGTGAACGTCTGGGGGAGCGCGTCCCCCGTCGTCGTGGCGGTGGTGGCACCGGTGCGGGTGACCGTCGTCGTCTGCGTGCCGTTGGTCAGACGGATCGCGGTGCCGACCGGGAGGAAGCTGAACCGGGAGAGCACGTCGGAGACGGTCGTGGCCACCAGGTTGATCGCCTCGGTGTAGACCGCCACACGCACCTGCGCGTCGACGTCCACGGCGCCCGCCGGGGAGTTCTGTCCGCCCGGCATGGCGAAGCCCGAGCTGGTGAAGGTCGCGACCGCACCGGTCGACACGGTCGCCCGCGCGTTCGCCATCTGGCTGTCCGCGTCGACCGGGGCGAGGGAAGGGTGGACCGACCAGGTGATCTGGCCGAGCGAGAACGTGGGGGCGCCGCCGGGGATGGTCCCGCGGAACCGGGCGATCCGCCGGGCGAGGCCGGCGGCGGACAGCGCTGCTCCGAGCGGTGCGGTGAGAGTGACCACCATGCGTGGCCCGGTGCGGGCGACGCCGGCGACCACGGCGGTCACCCGCGAGCCGTCCGCGCGTTGGGCGACCAGCAGGTCTCCGGGCTTGATACCGGAGCCGGCGGCCAACGGGATGGTGGTGAGCACCCTGGTGCGAGCGGCGACGACGTCCCCGGCGGCGAGCGCTATCGCGGCGGCGGCGGTGGCGTTGACCATGGTCTCGCTGACGGTGTTGATGGTGGCGTCGACGCTGGCCCCGGCGGAGTTGAGCAGCACGACGGCGTCGCCCGCGGTCAGGCCACCGGAGCTCGTCACGGGGATGTCGATGGTGCCGGCGGGGACCGCAACCGTGCCGGACACCTCGGCACGCGCCATCGTGCCCGCGCCACCCTTGGTGTCCGGGGCGACGGTGAGCACGAGACCGTTCGTCCAGCTGCCCGCGGACGTCGCCGTCGCGGTGAACGACAGCGTCGGCGTCGAGTCCTTGACGTCCCAGGCGCCGGGGATGGACGGGTCCACCCGCACCACCCAGGCGGCGGGGCCGCCGTTCTCGAAGAAGCCGTACACCGCCTCGGCCGAGAACCCACCGGCGTGGGCGGGCCCGAAGCTGCGCACGAAGTCGGACCAGCCGGTGACCCGGGTCGGCGTGAGCAGTGGGCCCTTGCGCAGGTCGCCGATCACGGCGACGACGGACGTGGACGCGGCGGCGATCGGCTGCGGTCCCGAGGGGACCTCCTCGATGTAGACGCCGGGTGATTGGTACGTCACGAGCCCTCCCTGGGTCGCGGGTCAGGTGGTGCCGACGAGTCGGATCCGCGTGGTGGCGCGGGTGTGGTCCACGACGAGCCGACGGAGCAGCTCGCCCGCGACCAGCAGGTCGAGCGGCGTGAAGGCGGCGGTCCAGACGACGGGGCCGGAGCTGTAGAGGCCCGGCTCGGACTCCGTGAGCGGAACGGTGGGCAGCGGCGTCGGGCCCGAGCTGGCGCGGGCGGTCACCACGAGGCCCGTGAGCGGGAGGCCGGTGGTCGGCGCGGACAGCGCGACGTCGAGGGTGATCGGCTCCGGGTCGACGTCCACCGTGATGTCGACAGTGTCGAGCGTGACGTCGACGGTCGGCGTCCGCACGAGCGCGGCGAGTCGCCGGTCCGCGATCGCCACCGTGATGACGGGCGCTGCGGGCGGCACCGGAACCCCGTCACGGACGGTCACGACGACGTCGCCTCCGCGCACGCGCATCGCCCAGCCGTAGGGCAGGACACCGCGCGCGCTCAACGGCTCGAGCACCTCACCGGACGCGGTGTGCCGCAGGCGCACCCGGTGGGCGAGCCGAACCGTCGTGGTCGCGGTGGTCACGGCGCCCCCACGTAGTCGATCCGGTGGGCTCGGACCGTGCCTGCGCCGTCCTCGGGGACGAGGTTCACCGGGGCGACGTCGACGTCGTAGAAGAGCGCCAGTCGAGCCGACCTCCCGAGCGCCCCCCAGATCTGGTTGCGCTCGTCCGCCGTTGTCGTGACGAGGCGGACGGTGAGGGTCGCCACCTCCTGCGCCAGCGTCGGGGACATGAGGGCCGAGCCGACGATCGGCGACGTGTGGAAGACGGTGACGACCCGCGCCAGCCGGGACTGGGCCTCGTCGTGGTCACCGGTGTACGTCGCGAGGTAGTGCAGCCGAAGGGCGAGGGGGGCCCGGACGTACCCGGCGGGGGATGACACCAGCGGCCGGTTGACCAGGTGCGGGTGCCCCTCGACCGCGTACAGCGCGAGCGCGAGACGGCGTGCCGTGGGCTCCTTGTCGGCAGCGGACAGCGAGGAGAGCTCGACCCACGACCCGAGGTCGGGCGTTGCCTGCTCGATGACGTCGACGAGAGTCTCGGAGACCTCGCGGATCACGGTGTGGCCGCCGGCTGGAGTTCGCCCAGCGGATGTCTGCTCCCGCGGTGACCGTGGACGGAGCCGAGCGGGCAGGCGCGGGCCGTCGCACACGCGCACCCGTCGACGCCGGCGAGGTCGATCGCGATGGACAGGGCCATCAGGCCTCGTCCCCGGCACAGGGCCCGATCAGGCCGGCATCGCGCAGGAACCGGTCGACGGTCTCGTGGATCGCCTCGAGAGAGCCGGCGCCGGCCACGATGTCGGCCGCCGGGACAGTGACCCGTGCGCGCAGCGCCGGGGCCAGACCCGGGAGTTCCCGGTGTTCCAGCCACGCGTGCACCTGCACCGTCACCTCTCGTCTCGTCACGGCACCACGAGGTGCGACTGCTCTCCGTCCATTCGCCCTTGCTACGCCCGAGCGATCACCGTGCGATCACCGGTGGATCGCGACGGGATCACGGGACCGCGGAACTGCTCAGCACGACCCCGCCGCGCCTGCGGCCCGGCCTGCGGTGCTGCTCGAGCTGGTCAGCGGCGTGTCGAGAGTGACGTGATCGCCGACTCGATCCGCTCCACGGCCAGACGGCACGACGCCAGGGCCCGCTGCATCTCGCGCAGTGCGCACACCGGGTCCGGGTGGTCGACCTCGAGGGGGCGGACGCCCTCCCGGACTGCCATCGCCGCGAGGGTGGTCTCGATGAGCGGTTCGACCCCGAGGTCGTCCCGGAGACGCCGCTCGCACACTTCGAACTGGCGTAGCGCGTCGGTGCGCCGGCCCGCGTCGGAGTACAGGCGGATGAGGCGGCGATGGGTGTCCTCGCGCAGTGGATCCCGTTGCACCAGGCGCTCGGCCCAGAACATCGCTTCCTCGGCGGTCTTGGCCGTGGCCAACAAGGTCTCGATCCCCGCGATCAACGCGAGGTGCAGTTGCTGACGCGCCTGGACGACCCAGTCGTGGTAGCAGCCGACGAGGAACTCCTCGGCGTCGGCAAGGACCGCCTGCTGGAGCCGGGCGAGCGCCTCGGGATCGGCGTGCGCCGCAGCGGACCGGTTCTCGTCGCTCAGCGCCGCCAGGGTCGACGTGACGTCGACCTCGACGCATCCTCGGGCGAGCGTGATGTGTCCAGCGCGCGATGTGTGCACGACCTCGCGTGCCCCACCGAACAGGGCTCGGGCTCGCCACACCACGGTGTTGAGCCGGCGGCGACCCTGGTCCGGAGTCAGCTGAGGCCACAGCGCATCGATCAGGCGCTCGCGGTGGCAGCTCGACGGTCGTTCGACGCCGAGATAGCCGAGGAACGGCTGGAGGCTCGGTGGGATGTCGATTCCGGGAGATCCGTTGCGGTGTACCGCTGCCTTGCCGAGGAGATCCAGTCGGACTTGCACCTTTGCTGTCCCCCGTCCCGTGAGCCCGGCGCGGCGGCGACCCTCAACGGAATTACTGCTTCGTCCACGTTCCTCCAGCGTCGTCACCAGTGCGTCACGCACCTGGTCTCTCACGGTGATCCGGCGGTCCGGTGATCCGGCGGTCCGGCGGTCCGGCGGCCGACCACACGCCAGGTCTGTCTGCGGCCTCCGGTGGGGGAACGGCACACCGGTGCGGTGGCGGAGGCCGTCTCCGAGCGTTCCGTCACGCCACTCGACGGCTGATCCGAGGCGCGGAGTGCCACGAGGGTCTCACGAGGGCCTCCGAGGCCCTGGAACGTGATCCAGAGCAGGTCGTGCCCATCGTGGGGTCGACATGAACCGCCCCCGGTCGAGACGGCGTTGTCGACACGCCCACTGCGCGGTTGGCTGACGGGGATGGACGCTCGAGCGGGCCAGGTGGTCGTCCACTACGTGGAGCACGGGACGGGTCGGCCCGTGCTGGTGCTCCACGGCGCGGGTGTCGACCACCGCGAGGCCGAGGCCTGCTTCGAGCCGGCTCTCGACGGCGTTGCCGGGCTGAGGCGGCTCTACCCCGACCTCCCCGGGATGGGCCGGACGACCGCTCCCGAGACACTGCGCAGCGCCGACGACGTCCTCGACACGCTGCTGGACTTCGCGGACGTGGTCACGGGCGGGAGCGCTCACCTCCTCATCGGTCACTCGGCAGGGGCGTACTTCGCGCGGGCGATGGCCGCGAGGCGCCCGGCGCAGGTCGCTGGTCTGGCGCTGGTCTGTCCGCTGTTGCCCGGGGTGCGCGACGTCCCGGAGCACCGCGTCGTCGTCGGATCGGGGCTGATCGGCGACGACGCCTTCCGGAGCTACTTCGTGGTCCAGACCCCCGAGATGCTCGAACGGTACGAACGCTCCGTCGCCCCGGCCGCCGCAATGGTCGACCACGCGGCACTCGAGCGGATCGGCGAACGGTGGGCGCTCACCCCGGATCACGCGCCGGCCTACGCGGGTCCGACCGTGGTCGTGGCGGGGCGGTTGGACTCGACGGTCGGGTGTGCCGCCGCCACCGACCTCCTCGACCACCACCCGCACGCCTCGCTCGCCGTGCTCGACGACGCGGGACACGCCCTGCCCCACGAGCAGCCGGAGCTGCTGCGCGCGCTCCTCACGAAGTGGCTCGCGCGCGTCGAGCGCTCGAGCTGACCAGGACCGGACCTTGCCAGGCTGGGTACGACTGCCGGACCGGACGTTCTGGAAGACCAGGGTTCCTCCGCAGACCTCACGGAGGATCTGCTCGTCGAGGCAGGCTCTGTGCCTACCGGATCTCGTCCTGTTGGACCAAGATCCCGATGGCCTCGTTGACGGGTGCCGAGAAGCCCTTGCGGTGGGCTTCCGTGTCCAGCCTGAGATCGGCGAGCCGCGGAAAGACGTCCGGTTTGCACAGTTCGGCCCAGGGGACGGTGCTCACGACAATGCCACCCGGATCCGGGGGTGAGGAGTTCTGTGCGGCATCATCTGCTGCTCTGTCGTTCCACTTGGATGAGGCAAGCTGAATTGCTGCCACCCTTCCATATTGGGCGCCATACTCCTCGATTACGGCTTCCAGATACTCCGAGGCCCTCCGCAGGAAAGCGCTCATGAGCTCGACGGCTTCGTCGCCGCCGCACAATCGCGGTCGGGAACGCGCCGCCCAGTCGACATCCAGCAGCTGCACGCGGGCGGCTATCAGTCCCTGGGCCTGCTGTCCATACGTGCGGACCGACTGGTGCGCATTGATCAGCAGAGCGGCCGTCTTCACCGCGTTGTGGGTCTCGCGGAGTTCAGCGACGAGTTCCAATCTCTGGTCATGATCACTTCTGCGTTGATCGACGGCCCGGTTGTGAGCAGCCAGCAGCGATGCAACGCCGCCGGCGACGATGACCCCGGCCGCCAAGGTCAGCAAGGCCCTCGGGACCTCGCTCCAGAAGTTCTCTGCATCGACCGAGGGGGCCAGCGCTACGACGGCCACAGCGATCCCGACCAAGAGCATCGCCACAGCAATGGTCCACGCGAGAAACTGCCAATCGGCGGGGCGTCTTCGCACTGGGTCTCCAGCTGAGGTCTCGAGCTCCCGGCTGACTCCGCCGGCCACGGAGGCGAACGAGGCACCCGGACGGTTGCGAGCAGGCGAACGACGGGCCGGAACAGGCGAGGGATCGGAGCTCCGGCCGGCGTCGAGGCGTCACTGTCGCCATGCCCTCGCGGGCTGCGCTCGCGGTGGTGCTCTCCTCGCTGCGGTCACGGCTGCGGCCCCGTGACGGCCTTCACGGAGGCGTCGTCCATGTCGGCATCCTCTGATGTCGCCGTCACCGCGCCGTCACGCCGGGGTAGACCCTCCGGCAACGGCACGCGGTCACCGGTGCAGCGGGCCTGTCGCCACAGCCGGAGATCGGTCGGCTGATCGGTGAGCGCCTCCGTGGGATGCCCGGGGGGTGAGCCTCCGAGGGGGTCCTGGTGGTGACGCGGCGATCTTGGCGAGCGCAGTCCTCGCGGTGACAGCGCCGTGACGGTGCAGTGACGCGCGCACCCGATCCTCCTGGTGTTGCTCGCACGGGAGCGTTGCCAGCTGACGCGACGCTGGGCCGATCTCGAGAGCGCGAGAGGTGAGGCTGATCTTCGAGCGCGACCCGCGGACAACCGGGCCGAGCACGCTGGAGGGAGTGCCTGTGGGAGAGGTGCGCGACCGTATCGACGCGGTCATGCGGAGCAGACGCGCCAGGCTGCCGGTCATCGAGCGGGAGATCGAACGGTGGACCGGATTGCGGACGGTGCTCTCCGCCCTCACGGTGGCCCTGGCGGAGGCCGCCGAACCGGACGAAGACGGCTCCCCGCCCGTCGTCTTCGACGTCGACCCCGTCGACCTGGAGCGCATCGCAGCCGAGGCACTGGCGGCGCTCGCGGTCACACGCGCCCGGGTGAGCCGGCACACGGTGAACATCGGGGTCAGCGGGCGCGCCCGCAACGGCAAGAGCACACTGCTGCAGTCGTTGTCCGGGCTGGACGACGAGCAGATCCCCACCGGGCGCGGACAGCCGGTCACCGCCGTGCGGAGCCGCATCTTCCACTCGGACACGGCACGCACCGCGCGTCTGACGATGCACAGCACCGTGTCGTTCTGCTCCGAGGTCGTCGGGCCCTACTTCCAGGTGCTCGGCCTGGCCCCCGAGCCGCGCACGGTCGAGGAGTTCGCCCGGTTCGACCTTCCCGCGGCGGTCAGCGACCTACCGGCCGAGCAGGTGGACCGGCTGCGGCCGGTTCTGGCGCGACTGCAGGAGATGCAGGAGTCGCTGCCGTCGTTTCGCAGCCTGCTCACCGGCGAGGTGCGCGAGGTCGGCCTCGAGGACCTCCGTCGCTGGGTCGCCTATCCCGCTACGGACTCCGGCGTCCCTGACCGGCGGTACCTCGCCGTCCGGGATGCGGTGATCACCACGGCCTTCCCGATCTCCGAAGTGGTCGAGCTCGGCCTGCTCGACCTGCCCGGTCTCGGTGAGATGGTGCCCAAGGCCGAGGAGCACCACCTGGCCGGCCTGGAGAACGACGTCGACTTCGTCGTCGTGGTCAAGCGGCCCACTGACACCAACGCGATGTGGTCCGTTGAGGACCAGGCCAGCCTCGACCTCATCGGTCGGGCCTGCGGCGCGGCGGCGGTACGCGACTTCATGACGATTCTCGTGAACACCGGCGGGTGCGAGCGGGTCAACATCGACGCGCTGCTCGACGACATCCGGCGACGGCTGAACGACGGCGTGGACGGCCGCAACTACCAGGTCTGGCAGGCGGATGCCGCGCAGCGTGACGCCGTCGCGCGCGACGTGCTCGGTGGTGTGCTGACGCACCTCGCCGATGCGTTGCCGCGGATGGACGCAGCCGTGGTGGACCGCGCGATGGCGACATGTGCGCAGGCCCGGCAAGAGCTGCTCGCCTGCACGCAACGCCTGCTCACGACGGTGAGGTCGATAGCCCGGCCCACCGCTGTCGAAGAGCTGATCAAGCGCGCTGACGCCGTTCAGGACGAGATTCTCGTCGGCGTGCAGGACTGGGTGGAGGAGCTGCGCGGCCGCACCGGTGACACGTACGAGGACGAGGAGTTCCTGGAACGCGTCGACCACCTGTGCGACGAGATCCGCGGCTGGGCGATGGACGGCTTCGGCCAGGGCCGCACCGCCTGGGTAGAGCGGGCGCACCTCGACATGCGCAAGGCGGGGGCCGCTGCGAAGGTCTCCACGGACGCGCTGAACGGGGTGCGCAACGAGATCGCCCGGCGGTTCAGCGGCATCGATGACGTGCTCCTGCAGCGCCGGGAGGAGTTCTGGCGCGGCCTCGCCGAGGCCTTGAGCCCGCGCCTGAGTGGCCTCCTCGTGGGCGGGACCGGGCAGGAGGCGCTGACCAACCTCGCACGGGCCCTGCGCGAGGCACCCGACCCGTGCCCACAGCTCGCCCACAGCGTCGACGTCGCCCTCGACGTGCGGCTGGACTACCGCACGCGACTGCTGCCCCGGATGCGGCGGTTGCTCGACATCCTGCGACCCGAAGGCATCGACCCTGGGACGGGCAACATCCGCGCCCCGCTCGTGGTCCCGACCACGGCCGCGGGGGCCGAGGACCTCTACACCGAGATCGTCGAGCTCGCCCGCCAGGCGATCTACGAAGGCGGACGGCTGCTGCAGGAGGAAACCCAGACGATGGCGTTGGTCCTGTTGGCGTACGCGGAGCAGTTCGAGGACATGGTGATCCGCTCCGCGAGTTCGAACGCCGAGTTCCGCAGGCTCGTCGACGCCTATCGGGACGAGCTGTGGCCCGAGGAGCGCAGCGGCCCCGCGACCGCGACCGCGAAGGTGCAGCGTGTGGTGGGGCTCCTCCAGGCGGTGGTCACCGCTCTCGGCGGGGATCCCGGCATCCGGCGGGAGGTGGCGGCATGACCCCGTCGTTCCGCGTCGCCGTCACCGGGCCCAGCCGCGTCGGCAAGACCACCCTCCTCACCGCAGTGCTGAGCGACACGGACGCGCTGCTCACCGGCACCCCGGTCTCTGTGACGATGGACGAGCCCACACGCAACCGGGTCCGCAAGCAGCAGCGGGATCTGCGACGGGCCATCGAGGTCGGGGAGTTCGACGCCGCCGCGCTGGGCGGCACCCAGTCGGTGAGCCGCTACCGGGTGGCGTTGCAGGCCGAGGGCGATGAGTCGATCGAGGTTCCGTTCGAGCTGCTCGACTACCCGGGCCAGTGGCTCGACCCGGAGGTGCGGGCTCAGAACCCGCAGGCCAAGGAGGCCTGGCCCGGCTATCTGGACCACGTCCGCAACAGCATCATGCTGCTCGTCCCCATCGACGCCGCGGTGCTGATGGAGGCAGTCCTGCCTCGGCAGCGGGCCGCCGTCGGTGAGCTGCTCGCGCTGCTCGACGTCGAGGAGGTGGGACGGACCTGGGCCAAGGGCCGCTTGACCACGGACAAGGAGGACGAACCGGCGGTGGTCGTGCTCGCCCCGCTGAAGTGCGAGAAGTACTTCAGCGACAACGGCGGCCACGGGCAGGACGAGGCACGGTTGCGGGAGAAGGTCAAGGAGCGCTACGGCCGACTCCTCGAGATCATCGCTGCGGAGACGAGAGAGCGACCTCAACCCGTCCGCGTCGTCTACGCACCCGTCGACACGTATGGCTGCGTGGAGCTGATGGAGGCCCGCTGGCACAACGTCTCCGGCCACGACCTCCCCGACTTCACCGCGCACTACCGCTTCCGGGGCCGGCCGCCGCGCATCAGCGTCCGCGCCGCAGGCACGGTGATGCAGGAACTCGCTCGTGCCGTGCTCGCCGGGCAGGAGGCAGCCGAAGCCGAGCAGCAGAAGACGACACAGGGCGCCTACGACCGGCACGTGGCGCGCAAGGCCGAAGCCAAGGGCTTCTGGGGCACCATCGAGTACTACCTCTCCGGTGAGGCTGGTTCCGTCAATGAGGGGATCCAGACGAGTGCATCGGAGCTCGCCTGTATCAGCCTGCGCCGGGGGCAGCTGACGGACGCGACCAAGAAGCTCGTGGCCGCGCCCATCGACCGGCGCGTCGAGATCTGGAGCGGTGACGGTCCCCGATGACCGCTCACCTCATGACCCGAGGCACCGCCCGTCGCCTCGACTACCGGTTCCTCGGTGGTGGGCCACCGCGGCGGTGGTGGGCCCCACTGGACGACCTGGTCGTGCTCGAGCGGCCCGCCGTCCTCGTGCACGGCGGTCCGGGCCACGGTGGCGTGCTGCTCAGCGGTGTCCCTTCGGCGCGCCGGGACGTCATCGGGACGGCGATCCGGTTCACCATCGTCGTGGACGATCCCGATCCCGCCCTGCTCGCCCGCCTGGTCGCGGCCGGGTTGGACGCGCACCGACGGGCGGCGCTGGGCGCCAGGTTGGACGCCGCGTTCCCGGCCGACCTCGTCGACAGCGCCGTCGGTGGGAACGCCATCGACGAGGATGCGGTGTGCGGGGAGGAGTTCGGTTCCTGGTTGAGCCGCACCTTGGCCGACGCCGACGCCGACGCCGACGCCGACGCAGGTCCCGGGCCTGCGGCCGAGTCAGCACCGCAACCGAGGCGGTCCTGGATCGGGTCGGCCGACGACGCCGACGCCGTGGCCGCGTTCCGGGCGAGGGTCGCCCAGCTCGGCGCCGGCATGCCGGGATGGGCCTTCACAACCGCGGCGCTCACGTCGGTCGACGGTGCCCGGCGTGCCGTCGCGTCGCTCGACCGGCCGGTGGCAGTCCTCCTCGACGAGGGCGGGCCGTCCACGATGATCGACCTCGACCCGGGAAAAGCGGAGGCCGGCCCTCCGGCCGGCCTGTCACCGCAGCTCCGTCATCGGAAGATCCTCGTCGGGGCGCTGGCCCTGGCGGTGGGAGTGATCGTGCTGGTGGTGGTGCTGGTCCGGTGGTCACCGTCGCCGGCCCCGCCCCCTCCGGCACCGCCGGGCAGCTCGGCTCCGGCCTCGACCGCGCCCTCGACGACGGCTCCACCTTCGACGTCGTTGTCGACGTCCACACCGCCGGCGGGCGGACGTGGTCCGAGTCCATCCGGTTGAGTCCGCCCCTGGTCGTGGGAGAGCTCATGGACCCGGGCAGTGCGCCCAGGCGGGTGGAAGGTCGCGTCGTGGGGTTCCGCGGTCCTCTTGAACGGGCGAGCCAACTCGTCTCGGTCCTGCCCAATCCCCTCGGCATGCGCGACCGGGCGATTCAGCTGGTCCCCGGCATGGCGAATCCCCGGTGGGGCTGTCTGCTCATCCAGATCAACGACGAACGTGCTCTCGTCGACTTCGCAGGAGCGGCATGGAGCCCACGAGTCACGTCTACATGTCCGCTCCGTGTCGTCCGCATGGAGCCCGACCCCGTGCGATGGCTCCGGAACTACCTGTCCAACGCCGGACGCAGGCTGGACGCCCAGTCGTCGGTCGCCGATGCACCGACCGCTGACATCGCATGGGAGCTCGCCCGGCTGAGCGTCCTCTTCGATGAGGTCGACGGGGCCACCCGAGCCGTCCGACAGGGTCTCGAGCACCTGCGGGCGTCGCACGGAACCTCTGCGAACGCCGATGACCTGCGGCTGCTGTACAAGCTGCTTCGCAGGTGCACGTTCGACGACGCCGCGGCGGACCTGCGCGCGTACCTCGACGACCTGCCCCGGTAGGTCAACGGCCCCGAGACGTCTCAGGGCGTCATGTCCGCTCACGCCTGACGCGCGCTGAGCCCGCCCGTTCCGCCGGCCAGACCCTCTTCCCCTCAGTGCCCCGAAGGTGCCGCCGCGGCCCGGTACTGCCGCCAACCGCCGTGGGCAGTGATGTCCGGGTGCGCCTCGGCCAGGTCCCGGGCGTAGAGGATGCCGGGCACCATCCGCCCGTCGGCCAGCTGCACCGGACCCCGGTAGAGGCCGGGTGGTTCGTTCTCGACGACCTTCAGCAGCACCTCGGTGGGCACCTGGTAGAGCTCGCCGGCGATCGAGGCCCCGTCTTCGTCCTCACCGACCTCGTACATGCCGGGATGCTCATCGCGGATGCTGTGCAGCCGGTACCTCGGCGCGGTGGCCGTCTCCTCCAGCAGCTCCGCGCCCACGAGGTTGCCGTGCAGTTCCAGCCCCCGCATCAGGGTGCCGTTGACGAACAGGAGCTCGTCGTCGACCGCCCGGTCGACCTCCCGGCGCGACAACCACCCGAACCCGCCCAGGATCAGCGCCAGGAAGACGTACCCGAGACTGACGCCGGGGGAGGCGTTCCAGCCCACCTCGTCGGCATTGATCAGCCCGACGAACGACAGCCCGGCGCCGATCCCGGCGGCGATCGCGGCGGCGTACATCCGCCGGTCGATCACGAAGCAGGCGATGGCGCCGAGGACGATGCCGACCAGCACCGCGCCCTGCCCGAGCAGTCTCAGGCCGTCGTAGACGACGCCGCCGTCGACGAGTGCGCCGACCCCGACGGCCTGGGCACTGGTGCCGGCCGCCGCCAGCGCGTTGTCGATCAGCCCGGTGGCCCACTGCGCCAGGCTCGGGATCATGGCCAGCACGATGGCCGGGGCGTACCGCCGGGCGCTGACGTTGAACGCCTGCGCGCCGATCACCAGGCCGATGTAGAGGAGCACGGGGACGAGCGCCTGCATGGGGAAGAGCGCCAGGAACGTGCCGACCAGACCGGTGAAGCACACGACGGCGACGACGATGCCGGTCACCAGGGAGTAGCCGATCCGCCCGCCGACCTGCTTCCAGCCGGGGTGGCCGATGTAGACCGCCGGCGGGAAGGGGGAGCCGAGGAACGAGCCGACGATCGCGCCGAGACCGTCGGCGGACAGCACCTGGCGAGTCGAGTACCGGTCGCCGGCAGCGGCGGCCGACTCGACGTTGGTCATGCCCTCGGTGAAGTTGTAGACGCCGAGCGGGATCGCCGAGGCCAGCAGTGGCGTGATGTCCTCGAGGCCGGTGAGCACGTCACCCGTGGGGAACGGCAGGCTCACCGCGAGGTTGGAGATCGACTCGCCCACCGCGCTCGGCTCGAGGATGCCGCTCCAGCCGGCGAGCACCGCGATCCACGCGACCGCCGTGGCGAAGAGGACGGCCACCAGCCCGACGGGGGCGTCCCCCGGCATCTTCCGGCCGCCGAGCCAGCCCACGAGGATGAAGGCCAGGGCGATGAAGGCGATCCACGGCGCCTGCCACATCTGGGCGGCGGGGTTCATCGAGATGAACGTGATGGAGATGCCGGCCAGCGCGCCCAGCAGTGCCGCGCGCGGGGTCACCTTCCGGATCCACGGGCCGAAGAAGGCCCCGATCAGCACGATGCACCCGATGATGAACGCCCAGGCGAGCCCGGCGCGCCACGCGGTCAGCGCGTTCCCCGACCCGATGGCCACGGGCAGCATGACGACGAAGACCACGATGAAGGTGTGCGGCACGCTGGGGCCGTACGGCAGCGCGGTCACGTCGCCGCGGCTCTCCCGCCGGGCCAACCGGCGGGCGAGGACGGCGTACCAGATGTTGCCCAGCGGCAGGGCGATGCCCAGGGCCGGCAGGATGCGGCCGTACACCGTCTCGCTCGGGATGTGGACGACGGCCAGGCAGAGGCCGGTCAGCACGATCACGTTGAGCAGCACGTTGGTGCCGAGGCCGAACAGGCCGTTCCAGTCACCTTTCACCCACCACCTGGGGCCGGCGGTCGGCGACACGGTGGGCGACGAGTTCCTGCTCATGACGGGCCCTTCGACGGAACGGGGATGCGGTCGAGGGAAGCGAGCAGGTCCGCGGACGTCGACACCCAGCCGACGATCGCGCCCTGCGCGGCGAACATGGCCAGCGCCGACTCGTGGAACTCCGGGAAGTAGGAGCCGGTGCAGTCGGAGAGGATCAGCGACTCGAAGCCCCGGTCGTTGGCCTCGCGGACGGTCGACTGGACGCACACCTCGGTGGTGACCCCGGTGACGACCAGGTGGGTGATGCCGCGCGCTCGGAGGATCGTCTCCAGATCTGTCGCATAGAAGGAGCCCTTGCCCGGCTTGTCGAGAACCACCTCACCCGGGTGGGGAGCGAGCTCGGGGACGATGTCGTGACCGGCGGAGCCGCGCACGAGGAGCCGGCCCATCGGCCCCTCCTCGCCGATCCGCAGCGACGGGTTGCCCCGGTCGCGCTTGGCCGAGAACAGGTCGGTCAGGTCGGGACGGTGGCCCTCGCGGGTGTGGATGACGGTCCACCCGCGGTCGCGGAAGGCGGCCAGCACGGCCCGGGTCGGCTCGATCGCGCTGCGCAGGCGTGAGACGTCGTTGCCGAGGGACTCACCGAAGCCACCGGGCTCCAGGAAGTCCCGCTGGAAGTCGATGCACAGCAGTGCGACGGAGGCCGGTTCGAACGGGTAGGGAAAGGGCTCCGCTGGAACGGTGGTCATCCGGATCTCCTGCTGCCCGCGCTCGAGGCGCCCGGGGAACTCACCGGACCGGCCCGGCCCGGCGACGTGATGGAGGTGCCGGCCCGGCCGGCGAGCGCGTCCCGCAGCCGCGGCAGCGAGGTGATGACCGCGCGGCGCCCGCCGCCGGCGAGGAACTGCAGGGCGGACTCGACCTTCGGGCCCATCGAACCGGCGGGGAACTCGCCGTCCTCCAGATAGCCGCGGGCCTCGTCGGGACGCACATCGGACAGCGCCCGCTGATCCGGGGTGCCGAACCCCACGTAGACCTGGTCCACTCCGGTCACGAGCACGAGGGTGTCCACGCCGGCGATCGCGGCCAGCAAGGCGGAGGCGCGGTCCTTGTCGATGACCGCGTCCACGCTGCGCCAGCCCCCGTCCTCACGCAGGACGGGGATCCCGCCACCGCCGGCGGCGATCACGACGGCGTCCGTGTCGAGCAGCGACCGGATCTGGTCGGTCTCGACGATCCGCAGCGGCCGTGGGCTGGCGACCACGCGGCGGAAGACCCCGGCCGATGTCTCGGTGACCGTCCAGCCCTCCTTCGCCGCGAGCAGCCGGGCGACCGCAGGGCTCAAGTGCGAGCCGATCGGCTTGGTCGGGGCCGCGAACGCGGGGTCGTCGCGGGCCACCTCGGCATGGGTGAGCACGGCGACCGCCCGGGTCGACATCCCGCGCCGGGCCAGGGCGCTGTCGATCGCCACCCGAGAGGATGTGCCCGACACCGCCCTGGGAGTCGGCGACGGCGAGCCACAGCGGGAGCTCCGGCAGGCCCTCGACCGCGGCCTCGGCGGCCACCAGTTCTCCCCGGCGCAGGATGAACCCCACCTGCGGCCCGTTGCCGTGGGTGACCAGCACCCGCCAGCCGTCGGCGATCAGGTCGGCCACCTGCTCGGCGAACGCGGCGGCCCGCTGCTGCTGGCGCGGAATGGAACCGGGTTCGCCGTCGAGGACCAGGGCGTTTCCGCCGATGGCCACCAACGCGGTGCGGCTCACCGGATGTCCGATCTCCGGGAGTGGGCCCGCCAGGCCTCGCCGAGGACCTCGCCGCCCGCGAGGGACGTCGGGGACCCGCGGCTGGCTGGGCAGGGGGTTTCCACCCTGGGCACGGAGGAAGGCTAGGGCGGAGAGGCGCTGAGTGGGTGCGTCGGGAGCGGCCGTCTTTCCCGCCGTCCACGAGGATCGCCACCGCCGGCGATGCGCAGCAGCGCCCGCAGCGCCGGGAGCGCGCCGACCGGCTCGATCGCCGAGGGTGAGGCACCGGGGTGGTGCGCAGCGACCCGCACCCGCAGCGCCGCAGGCCGGGTGCGGAACACGACCGGGGGAGTGAGCAGGGCTGCCTCGCCATCGATCCCCGCCGGCACCGGACGGGTCGCCTCGACGCGGAAGTCGGGTGTCACCCACTGTCGCCAGGGGCGGCGCCGGCGCCGCTCCCCGCTGACCGGCGGGTCGAGTACGGTCACCCCGAGGAGCCCCTGGTCGACGGCCGGCCGGGTGCCCGCACCGGCCGCCCCGGTCAGCCGGTACTGGTTGTTGCTCACCATGATCACGGCCGCACCCCGCAGCGTGCGGCCACCCGGGGTGGTCCAGCTCAGGTCGTGCGAGGCGCCCTCCGGGGCCCGCGAGGCGGCCACCGTGTCCAGCAGCGTCCGCAGCTTCGCCGCGCGATAGCCCTCCTGCTGCACGGCCTCCGCGTAGACGCCCAGGGAGACGTTGTTGACGAAGACCCGACCGTTGACCTCGGCGAGGTCGACCACCCGTTCGCCGCCGTCGACGAAGGCGTCGAGCGCCCCCACGACGTCGTCCCGGTCCACGCCCAGGTCGAGGGCGAAGTGGTTGCGCGTACCTGCGGGGATGCAGGCGTAGGGCAGGTCCGCCTCGGCGGCGAGCGCGGCCACGACGGCCTGCGAGCCGTCGCCACCGGCCATGGCCAGCGCGTCCGCACCGGCGTCGACCGCCTCGCGCACGAGTGCCTCGAGGTCCGCCCCGGCGTGCAGCTCGACCACCTCGATGCCCCGTTCCCCGGCCGCGGCCGCCAGGCCGACCCGGGCCGCCCGGCCGCCGCCGGACCGGGGGTTGACGACGAGCACCGGCCGCTTCGGTCGTGCCGCGGCCGGCAGGACGACGTCCGGCTGGAAGGCCACCCGGGCCGCCGCGTGCCAGATCAGCGCACCGAGACCGAGCTGCACCAGGCTCTGCCGGTAGCCTTCGTCACCCAGCACGAGGACCCCGCCCGCCAGGGCGACGCCGGCGACGGCGAGGGCGGCCACGCGCCCCCAGCCCCGCCGCAGGACCCCCTCCCAGGCACCGGCCGCGACCAGGGCGGTACACAGCAGCAGGAGCAGGCCGCGTGGGAAGTCGTCGACCGCCACGATGACCGTCAGCAGGACGACCCACGCCGCGGCGGCGAGCGCCAGCGCGGCGGCGCTGCGGCGCCGGCGCACCGGCGACATGCGGCTCGGACTCGACATCGACGCCCCCATCGGTCACCTCGCTGCGCGGTGGCCGCCCAGGGGGCGGTGCCGCACTCGTCGCGGAGGTGGGTCTCGATGCGGTCGCCGGTCGCGGACAGGTCTCCCGCGGCGTCGTCGAGGGCGTCGAGCGTCGAGCGATCGGAGAGGTCGACGTCGGCGAACGCGTCGGCCATCCGCTCGAGGCCGTCCGCCGGTGCCTGCCAGTCGGCGGCGATCGCGGAGGGCGCCTTGCTCGCGCGCAGCTCCGCGGTCAACAGCCACGCCGGCCCGACAGGCGGACCGATTCCCGGGCTCCGTGCCGGACATGGCGGCCCCCAGGGGCGGGATGAGGGGACGGCCTCGAGTGTCCACCCGGCTCGACCGCCTCGACAGGGGGCCGGCCCGGCCTGGGGGACCCGCCGGGGGCGGATCGGGGCGTGCGGAGTCGCGCGGTCGACCGGCGGAGGCGCACGAGCGCCGTCGTCGCGCCGGCGTGTCCCGGTACGGCGGCCGTGACGGACACGCGGACGCCCCGGACCGCGGAG
The DNA here is from genome assembly GCF_051383655.1 of Geodermatophilus sp. CPCC 205761. Taxonomy (NCBI): domain Bacteria; kingdom Bacillati; phylum Actinomycetota; class Actinomycetes; order Geodermatophilales; family Geodermatophilaceae; genus Geodermatophilus; species Geodermatophilus sp. CPCC 205761. The sequence continues at coordinate 16,921 of NZ_JALPKQ010000002.1, read as the reverse complement.
CGCGGTCCGGGGCGTCCGAACAGGTGGTGCTTACCGCAGGTCGTAGCGGTCGAGCTCCATGACCTTCACCCAGGCCGCGACGAAGTCCTGCACGAACGTCTCCTTCGCGTCGTCGGCCGAGTAGACCTCGACGATGCCGCGCAGGATCGAGTTCGAGTTGAACACCAGGTCGGCCGCGGTGGCCGTGCGCACGACGTCGCCGCCGGCGTCCAGCCCCTCGTAGACGCCCTCGGTGGCCACCGAGGTCCGCCAGGAGATGCCCAGGTCGAGCAGGTTGCGGAAGAAGTCCTGCGACAGCACGCCGGGGCGGTCGGTGAAGACGCCGTGCTGCACACCACCGGTGTTGGCGCCGAGGACCCGCAGGCCGCCGACCAGCAGGGTCATCTCCTTGGCGGTGAGCTCGAGCATGTACGCCCGGTCGACCAGGAGCGTCTCCGGCTCCAGCTTGCTCCCCGGCGCGATCCAGTTGCGGAAGCCGTCGGCCCGCGGCTCGAGCCAGCGGAAGTTGTCGACGTCGGTCTGCTCCTGCGAGGCGTCGGTGCGACCGGGCGTGAACGGCACGGTCACCTGCACGCCGGCGTCCGCCGCGGCCTTCTCCACCGCGGCGCTGCCGCCGAGGACGATCAGGTCGGCGAGCGAGACCCTCTTGCCGGTCTGCTGCTCGAACTCGCCCTTCACCCGCTCGAGCACCGGCAGCACGTCCCGGACGCCCTCGTTGACCGCCCAGTTGATCTGCGGCTCGAGGCGGAGTCGGGCGCCGTTGGCGCCACCACGCTTGTCCGTGCTGCGGTAGGACGCGGCGGCGGCCCAGGCCGTGTGCACCAGCTGCGAGACTGTCAGCCCCGAGGCGAGCACTCGCTGCTTGAGGTCGGCGATCTCCGCCTCGCCCACGAGCTCGTGGTCGACGGCGGGCAGCGGGTCCTGCCAGATCAGGTCCTCGGCGGGGACGTCGGGGCCGAGGTACCGGGTCTTCGGGCCCATGTCCCGGTGCAGCAGCTTGAACCAGGCCCGCGCGTACTGGTCGGCGAAGTGGTCGAAGTCGTTGCGGTAGCGCTCCGCGATCGCGCGCAGCTCGGGGTCCTTGACGAGCGCCATGTCGGCGGTCGACATCATCGGCGGGTTCTTCTTGCCCTCGATGTGCGCGTCGGGCACGAGCTCCTGCGCCTCGGGGTTCACCGGCTGCCACTGCTTGGCGCCGGCGGGGCTCTCGGTGAGCTCCCAGTCGTAGCCGAACAGCGTCTCGAAGTAGGAGTTGTCCCACGTCGTCGGCGTCGGCGTCCAGGCGCCCTCGAGGCCGCTGGTGATGGTGTCGGCACCCTTGCCGGTGCCGTGCTGGCTGATCCAGCCCAGGCCGTTGCCGTGCACCGGGCAGCCCTCGGGCTCCGGGCCGACGAGCTCGGGGTTGCCGGCGCCGTGCGTCTTCCCGAAGGTGTGCCCGCCGGCGACGAGGGCGACGGTCTCCTCGTCGGTCATGCCCATGCGACGGAAGGTCACCTTGATGTCGTGGGCCGAGGCGAGCGGGTCGGGCCGGCCCTTCGGGCCCTCGGGGTTGACGTAGATCAGCCCCATGGTCACGTTGGCCAGCGGGCCCTCGTCCAGGTCCAGCGGGTCGTCGCCGGCGTAGCGCTCGTCGCCGAGCCAGGTGTCCTCGGGACCCCAGAAGACCTCGCCGGGCTGCCAGTTGTCCGCGCGGCCGAAGGCGAAGCCGAAGGTCTTCAGGCCCATGTCGTCGTGCGCGACGTTGCCGGCCAGCAGCAGCAGGTCGGCCCAGGACAGCGCGCGGCCGTACTTCTGCTTGACCGGCAGCAGCAGCCGGCGGGCCTTGTCGAGGTTGGCGTTGTCCGGCCAGCTGTTCAGCGGCGCGAAGCGCTGCCCGCCCTCGCCGCCGCCGCCCCGGCCGTCCGCGATGCGGTAGGTGCCGGCTGCGTGCCACGACATCCGGATGAACAGCGGGCCGTAGTGACCCCAGTCCGCCGGCCACCAGTCCTGCGAGGTGCGCATGACCTGGACGACGTCGCGCTTGACCGCCTCGACGTCCAGGGTCGCGACCGCGGCCTTGTAGTCGAAGTCCGCGCCGAGCGGATCGGAGTCCTTCGAGGGCTTGTTCAGCACGGACAGGTCGACCTGGTTGGGCCACCAGTCCCGGTTGCTCTGCGGCCGCCGGTTGGTGACCTGGGTCGGCCCGGGGATCGCCGGGTTCTCGCTCTCGCTGGTGCTCTCGCTCTGGTTCTTGTCGATCTCGTTGGTCACGACGTACCTCTCTGTGCGGTGCGGGGGGCGGGGGCGGGAGGAGGGTCGGCTGCGCACGACGGGCAGCGTCCCCAGAACAGGACCTCAGCCTCGTCGATGACGAAGCCTGCGTCGGAGGAGGGGGTCAGGCAGGGAGCGGCGCCGGTCGTGCAGTCGACGTCGGCTATGGCCCCGCAGTCGCGGCAGACCAGGTGGTGGTGGTTGTCGCCCACGCGGGCCTCGTAGCGGGCGTCGGAGCCCTCCGGCTGGATGCGTCGCACGAGGCCGCTGTCCTCGAGTGCGCGCAGCACGTCGTACACCGCCTGGTGCGACACCGCGCCGAGGCGGACACGCGCCGCGCTGATCAGTGCCTTGGTGTCGAGGTGCGGCTGGGCGTGGACGGCGTCCAGCACCGCGAGGCGCGGCCGGGTGACCCGCAGACCCGCCGCGCGCAGTGCACGCTCGAGTTCTGCGGCGTCCGGTGGCACGGCTCGATTTTCCCCGCTTCCCTTGATCGAGTCAAGAGACGGCGCCGGGGAGGTCGGCCGGCGAGGGGACCCGTGCCGCGGCTGCAGGAGACGCCCAGGGGCCGAGCCGACGCCCGACCGCCGCGGGGCCGAGCCGCGTGTGGTGTGGTCGGTCAGGAGTCGTCGGTCGGCTCGGCCGCGAACGGTTCGACGCGGTCGCCGACACCGATCGACCCCGGTTCCTCGACCGTGGCGTACACGCCGAAGACCACCGCGCCGTTGTCCGGGAGGTGGGCGACCGGAGTGGTGAGGTCCGCGGCCAGCTCGCCGCGGTAGCGCGCGATCGACCTGAGGGTGCTGAAGTCCACCTCGCCGCTGTCGGGGTTCTCGTTGGTGACCACGCAGCGGGGGACCGGGCCGACCACCCGCACCGTGGCCCCGCCCAGCCGGAGCCGCCGGCCCGCCCAGGTGTCCTCCTCGTGGACGCCGCACCCGTCCACCTCGACGAGCATCCGGAAGCGCCGGTGGTCCAGCCGTTCGCCACCGGGGGTGACGCTGCGGAGGTGCTCGATGGTGGCCGAGGAGATCAGCGTCACCGCGTGCACGTCGACCGCGTCGCCCGGGGTGTCGGCGGCGACCAGGTGGACGGGCTCGCCGACGAACTCGGTGAGCGCTGCTGACCACGGACCCCTCACCAGACGGCCGGCCACGTCGCGCCCGTAGAAGTCGGTGACGACCGGCTCACCCAGCTCGGTCGTCGTCCCCTGCACCGGTTCGCGACCGGGGATCTGCAGGGACAGGTGTCTCCGGTGGCCGTCGTACTGCGCGGTGATCCGGACCAGGGGGCCGTGGTGCTTGCCGTTGAACAGCCGGTGCCGGGCATCGACGAGGTGGAAGCGCCGGTTGTCCTCGACGCCGTTCCCGGTGAGCACCAGGCCGGCCGGGTGGTGGAGGGCGGTGCCCTTGACGGGCGTCATCGAGAGGCGCGAGACGACGGGCATGGGTGTCCTTCCGGTGGTGCGTGGAGGACCGAGCGTAGGGAGCAGCGTGCCCCGACGCGTCGTCCCCGGCTCGTCCGCGGCCCGCAGGGACACCGGGGCGAGGAAGTGTCGCGAGGGCGACCCGGTGCACACGCCCACGCTCGGGGGCTCACGCCTGGGCGCGCACGCCCTCCGGATCAGCAGCTCCGCGTCCGACGCGCCAGCGGGTCGGTCCGTCACCGTCCGCAGTCACCCGGCCGGGCGGATGCACCGGCTCGCCCGCCGGCGCCGGCGGGCCGCTCCGCCCACGCACGGCGGGCGACGCCGGTGGGACTCTCTGGTGGCGACGGGGATCCCACCGTCCTGTACGTCACGGGCGAGGTGATCGCCGATGTCCATGTCGCGCAGCGGCTCCGGCGCAGCGGTGTTCCGTGGCCGCACGGTCGTCGCCCTCGTCTGCCTCCTCACCGGGTGCGCCGCCGCGGAGCGGACCGGTACCGAGCCGGTGCGGGCGCGCGCAGCGGTCGACTGGCTGAACACGACGTACACCGTGACCTGCGACGGCATCGTCCCGGACGGCTTCCGCGCGACCGTCGTCGACGGGAGCGCGCGGGTCCCCGCCGAGGGCAGCCGCCCCCCGCACTACGACTACTACGACATCCGGGTCAGGGCCACGGCCGGCGGTGACGTGGACGGCGACGGTGCGCCCGACGCCGTCGTCCTGCTGGACTGCTCACCGCAGCCGTCCAACGGCGTCCTCCAGGAGGTCCAGGTCTTCTCGTCGACCGGTCGCCCGCTGGGCGCCCTGCCCAGCCCGTTCACCCTGCAACGGGGCGTGAAGCCGCCCCCCGTGTACGACCCGGCGGGGCTGTCGGTCCAGGACGGCGCGATCGTGGCGGGGATGATGGACTACGGGCCGGACGACTCCCACGCCACCGGACCCTCCGTGCCCCTCACCGTGCGCTGGCGCTTCGACGGACAGGAGTTCGTGCGGGCCTCGTCGTGACGCGCGTCTGCCAACCGCGCGGGTGACCGCGTGACCTCCCGATGACCCGCCCCGAGCGCCAGGCGGCCGCGCAGGACGACGCCGAGTTCCGTTGTCTCACGAGGCGACAGGGGTGATCGTGGTGCATGGCGTCGCATCCGTCGTACGAGCAGTCGAAGCACGTCGCCGAGGCCAGCCGCGAGACCGAGTGGGCGAAGCCGTCGTTCGGCAAGGAGCTCTTCCTCGGCAACTTCCGCCTCGACCTGATCCACCCGCAGCCAGAGCTCGACGCGGCCGCGACGGAGAAGGGCGAGGCGTTCCTCGAGCGCCTCCGCGCCTTCCTCACCGAGCAGGTCGACCGGCAGCAGATCGAGCGCGACGCCAAGATCGGCGACGACGTCCTCCAGGGCCTCAAGGACCTGGGTGCGCTCGGCATGAAGATCCCGGAGGAGTACGGGGGACTCGGGCTGAGCCAGGTCTACTACAACAAGGCGCTGGCCATGGCCGGCACGTGGCACTCGTCGATCTCGACGCTGCTCTCCGCGCACCAGTCGATCGGCCTGCCCGAGCCGCTGCGGCTGTTCGGCTCCGAGGAGCAGAAGCGCCGATGGCTGCCCAGGCTGGCGAGGGACCACGTCTCGGCATTCCTGCTCACCGAGCCCGACGTCGGCTCGGACCCGGCGCGCATGAGCACGACCGCGGTCCCGACCGAGGACGGCACCGGCTACCGGATCAACGGCACGAAGCTGTGGGCGACCAACGGCGCCATCGCCGACGTGGTCGTGATCATGGCCGTCGTCCCGAAGTCCGACGGCCACAGGGGCGGTATCACCGCGTTCCTCTGCCCGTGCGACCGCGCGGGCATCACGGTCGAGCACCGCAACGAGTTCATGGGGCTCAGAGGCATCGAGAACTCGGTGACGCGCTTCGACGACGTCCTCGTCCCCCGAGAGGACGTCATCGGCGGCGAGGGCAAGGGTCTGCGGATCGCGCTCACCACGCTGAACACCGGCCGCCTGTCGCTGCCGGCGTTCTGCCTGTCGGCGACCAAGTACTCCCTGAAGATCGCGCGCCAGTGGTCGGCCGAACGGAAGCAGTGGGGTCAGCCGATCGGCAAGCACGACCCGGTCGCGCAGAAGCTCGCCTGGCTGGCGGGCACGGCGTTCGGTCTCGAGGCGATGCTCGACGTCTCCAGCCGGCTGGCCGACGACAAGCGCAACGACATCCGCATCGAGGCCGCCCTCGCCAAGCTCTACGGGTCGGAACTCGGCTGGACCGCCGTCGACGAGATGGTCCAGATCCGTGGTGGTCGCGCCTACGAGACTGCCGAGTCGCTCGCGCGGCGGGGCGAGAAGCCGGTACCGGCCGAGCAGATGCTGCGCGACATGCGCATCAACCGCATCTTCGAGGGATCCACGGAGATCATGCACCTGCTCATCGCCCGTGAGGCCGTCGACGAGCACCTGAAGGTGGCGGGGGACCTGGTGCGCGGCGAGGTCCGACCGGCCGACAAGGCGAAGGCCGCCGCGAAGGCGGGCGCCTTCTACGCCAAGTGGTTCCCGACGCTGACCGTGGGCGCCGGTCAGCGTCCCGGCTCCTTCTCCGAGTTCGGGGAGCTGGCCAGGCACGTGCGCTACGTCGAGCGCCACGCCCGCAAGCTCGCGCGGTCGACCTTCTACGCGATGGGTCGCTACCAGGCGCGCCTCGAGCAGAAGGGCCACCTGCTCGGCCGGATCGTCGACATCGGAGCCGAGCTCTACGCCATCGCGTGCGCGTGCGTCTACGCGCACACGATCGGGCGCGAGCAACCCGACCGCCGGCAGGAGGCGGTGGAACTGGCCGACCTGTTCTGCGGCCAGGCCCGCCGTCGGGCCGACCGCCTGTTCGCGGAGCTGTGGGCCAATGACGACTCCGCTCAGTACGCGGCCGCGCAGCAGGTGCTCTCCGGCCGATATGCATGGTTCGACGAGGACGTGCTCGACCCGGCCGGTGATGGTCCGATGATGCCGACCCACGCCCCGCCGGCCGCCGAGCAGTTCGGGGCGCCTCCGGCCCCGGTGGCGGCCACGGTCACCCGGTAGGAGGCTGCCGGGGCGGGCCGGCGTCCCGCGTGGACGACCCGTGGGGTCATCCCGCCCAGGCCAGCGACGAGGCCACCGCCTGCGTGAGCGGCGAGGTGATCCCGGCTGGGCCGGCGCGGAAGGGGTTGCCTCACGGCAGCGCCGCATCAGCGGCACAGAGGATGACGTCCTGGCCGCCGAACTCGTCCCTGAGCCGCACGGTCGCCAGCTGCTCCGGGAGCAGCTCGACCAGCCGTCGAGGTGTGACGGCGTAGCAGCGGTACCCGTCCTCGGTGCAGAGTCCGGCCAGCAGCGCGCGGAGCTTCACCGTTCCGGGCAGCACCTCGACGAAGAGAGTCGGTCGCCTCCGACGAAGGTGCTGCCGCATGGCGGCGAGCAGGGCGTGCTCCTGCCCCTCGACGTCCATCTTGATCAAGTCCACGCCGTCGAGCAGGCGCCGGACGTCGATCGCCGGTACCTCGTGCGCGCTGGTGACGTTCCGCGCCATCTCCGGCGGGAGTTCGGTGTCGACCGGCAGGAATGCCACCGTCGGGGTGGCCGCCTGCTCCTCCGGGACGAGCAGGGACACCGTCGAGACGGCGGGGTCGGCTACCGCAGCGGCCTCGAGGAGTTCGACGGAGGCGACCTGGTTGAGGGTGAGGTGTCTCCGGCAGATCTGCGCGGACACCGGGTGCGGCTCCACGGCGACGTAACGCACACCCGGCGCAGCTCGGCCGCCCTGCACGGCGAAGTAGCCGATGTTGGTGCCGAGCTCCAGAACCGACTGCGAACTACGGCAGAAAGCCCGCCACCAGGGCAACAGCTCGGGCTCCCAGCCCTGCTCGCCGCACCAGTAGAGTTGCTCCAGGACCTGCGAGTCGATGGCCAGGAACTCCAGATCCGGGTTGTCGATCAGGCGGAAGCTCGACACCGCCCGAGGAATCCCACCCTGATACAGCCCGCGCAGCGCCGCCCGGCGCAGGCGGGTCAACGGGGACGTCCCGGCGCCCGGCGCCAGGGCCCGCCGGAGCCCGTCCGCGAGCGGGATCGGCAACGGACCGACGACGGCTCGGGCGAAGCGTCGTCCGACCGGAGTCACGGGCACGACGGGTAGCCGCCGACCTGTGACTCCCAAACCCGCATGGCCGGCGTCGCGCCGGGCGGCCCGCCCGAGGCGGCGGGGAGCCTGTCGTGCAGCCAGCGGTCGGCGGGGTCCGCCGGCGCCCGGTCCGGTAGCTCGAGGTCGACCACCGTGCTCCGCTCGTCGAGGTCGTCCCGACGGAGGACGACGTCGACCCGGTGGGCGTGCGAGCGCCGCTCGCCCTCCGGGGATGGCATGTCCGGCAGGACGTGGAAGGCGCGCACCTCCAGAGCGAACCCCGTCTCGTGCACGACGCCATTGATAGCGCAGCGCGCCATGGACGACACGCGGTCGCCGGCCGTCGAGGGCGGTCCTCGCCGGTGCACGCACCCTGCTGGCCGTCGATCCCGGCGCACGGTCCGGATGGTCGCTGGTGGTCGACCTGGGACGCGGGCACCGTGGCCGCGCGCGCACCTACCGGGCGGTCCGCGGAGGGCTGACTCGCTACATCCGCACACGACTGTCGTGAGGAGAGGGCTGACCTGCCCGATCCGGTCGAGGAGCGAACCACAGGGGAGAAGTCGTTCATCCAGGGATTGACCTGGCGGTGATCCCAGCCCGAGGGGCGGATCGTCAGAGTCCGGTGTCGGACACCCCGTGGTGGTAGCCCGATAGCCGGTCCTGGAAGCGGGCCGTCCGCATCTCCGCGTGCGCCCGCACCCGATCGGTCGCCCTGCCATGTCGGCCGGCGAACCCGGTGCGGGAGCCGGTCAGCGGACGAGGCCCGTCAGGGAGATCCGCACCGGCCCCGCGCTGACCACGACGCCACCGCGCAGACGCCGGACACCGGGCGCCGACCACTGCCAGAGCGTCACTCGCACCTCCAGCGTCGGCCTCGGCGTCGGCGTCTGCACCCAGGCCGTGCCGCGTCGCTCCTCCGGCGGCGGAGCCGCGCGTTGCACCGGATGCGGAACGGGCATCGGCGCAGCCCGGCGCAGGTCGTCGAGCAGGTCGTCCTTCAGGGCACCGGGGCGCTTGGCCCGTGGACGGACCTTGTCGGCAGTCGTCATCGCTGGACCCTCTCGGCGGCGGTCAGGGCCTCGTCGGCGAGCGCGAGGTACGCGGTCGCCACCGGGCTCGTGGGGTGGGAGAGCACGACAGGACGCTTGGCCAGCGTGCTGGTCGGTACGCGACGGGACAGCGGCACGCGCGTCCGGAGCAGGGGGAGGTCCGTGCCGTCGAGCGCACCGGCGACCTCACGAGCCGCGCGACCGTGCTGGTCCCAGACCGCACACGCGACCCCGACGAGCACGGCCGAGGTGTTCTCATACGTGCGCTGCTGCTCCAGGAAGGCCGCGACGCGTGCGACGCCGACCGCCGACCCGGGATCGCTGGTGAAGACCGTGAGGACAGCGTCGACCGCGCAGACGGCGGCGAGGGTGAGGCCACCGAGGTCCCCGCGGGTGTCGAGGACGACGTGCTCGTACTCGCCCATCAGTGGTCGCAGCACCCGCCGCACGCTCGTCACCAGCCCGCCGGTCGTGGCCAGGTGGGTGGCCGCCGTCTCCAGCGACGGGTGGGACGGCAACAGGTCCAGCCCCGGCGTGACGTCGTGCCGGACCACGGCGCGCGCATCGGCAGAGGGGTCCTCGAGGAGTGCGGCCAAACTGTCGTCGCCGGACTTGGCAACGACCCCGAAGGCTCGACCCAGGCTGTCCTGGGGGTCGACGTCCACGGCGAGCACCCTGCCGCGTCGGGCGAGGGCGACGGCCAGGTTCGCGGCCACCGCCGTCTTGCCCACACCGCCTTTGGAGGAACAGACAGCCAATCGCATGGGCGAAAGTGTGCGGACTGCTCGCGGCCACGGGCGGGTGCCGGGCCGCCGACGGGGTGGTCGTTGCCCCAGCCGACGCACTGTGCTCGATGTCACCACCAGCGGGTGCCCGGCGCGGGGTTGTCGAGTGCTCACAGCCGGGATCGCGCCCAGGCGCGATCACGTTCTCCGCACTGCCCGCCGATGAGGCAGGGGAGGCGACGGCCGACCCTCGACCTCCGTCGCCCGGGGAGCGCAGCGATGACTGTTCCAGTCCGGCGGATCGGCAACGCACTGGCCGTGCTCGCCGGCGCCCACCCGGATGTCCTGGAGGCGGCGCCTCGCGCCCGTGCGCGGTTCGTCGCGCTGGGCGGCGTCCTCTTGAGCACCGGCGCCCTCGCCGTCCTGTCGGCGTCGTTCGCGGTGCACATGGCGCTGGGCGCCTCGTGGCCGGTGGCGTTGCTCATCGGGCTGGGCTGGGGTGCGGTGATCGTCAACCTCGACCGGATGCTGCTGGTGGGGATGTCGCACGACCCGTCGCTCCGGCGGAACGTCGTCCTGGCGGTGCCGAGGATCGGGCTCGCGCTGGTGCTCGGCGCGGTCATCGCGACGCCGTTGACCCTGCGGGTGTTCGGCCCCGAGATCGACACGGAGGTCGTGTCGATCCAGGCCGAGGCGGCAGATGCCTACAGGACCGGCCTCGAGTCCGACGCCCGGTTCCGGCAGATCCCTGCACTGCGGGAGCGGATCGCCGCCCACCAGGCGGTCGTCGCCAGCGGCGGGCACGCGGACCCGGCGTTGGAGCCGGTGAACGACCGCCTGGCGACCGAGCAGGCCGCCTACGACACGGCGGTCAACGGCTACCAGCAGCTGGCGGCGAAGGCGCAGTGCGAGATGGACGGTACGTGCGGCACGGGGGACGCCGGGGATGGTGGGGCCTACCAGAGCGCCAAGGCGGCGGCCGAGGCGCAGACCGCGGTGGTCACCGCCGCGAAGGCCCGTCTCGACGCCGCGGTGACCGCCGCCGAGGGTGCCTGGGCTCGCAGCGCCACACAGGCACAGGCCGGCCTCGCCGCCGACGAGGCCACGATCGCCGGCCTCACCGCGGAGCAGGACCGCCTGCAGGCCACGTTCGAGGCCACGAACGACAACGCTGACGGCATCCTGATCCGACTGCAGGCGCTGAGCCGCCTGAGTGACCGCGACAGCACGCTGCAGATGGCACACCTGATGCTCTCGTTGCTCTTCGTCTGCATCGAGCTGCTGCCGGTGCTGATGAAGGTGCTGCTGAACTTCGCCCCTCCGAGTGCCTACGACCAGGTCACCGCGCTGCGCGACCACGACGACGTCGAGGCCATGCGGCTGCAGCAGAAGGTGCGGCTGGGGGTGGAGCAGGCGCAGGCGGAGCTGCTCCTCATGGCCGAGTCCGAACGGGTGGAGACAAGGAGACAGGGCATCCTCGCGCGGCAGCACGCCGCCGAGGCGGTGAAGGCGGCCGAGGAGCGCGAGGCGGCCGAGGCGGCCGAGGCGCGGCGGGTGGAGCGCCAGAAGCAGGTGATCCTCGCCCGGCAGGAGGCGGCGGAGGCGCGGCGCGCGGCCGAGGCGCGGGACGCGGCCGAGGCGCGCAAGGCCGTCGAGGCGCGGCGGGCAGCCGAGGCGCGCAAGGCGGCCGAGGCTCGCAGGGCGGCCGAGGCGCGCAAGGCGGCGGAGGCCCGGCGGGCAGCCGAGGCGCTGGAGGCGGCGAGGGCGGAGCTGGAGGCCGCGAGGCTCGAGCTGGAGCAGCAGGCGGCGAGGGACGCCGCGGCCGAGGAGAGCGCACGCTGGCCGTGGGACATGGGCCCGTTCGGCTTCGCCCGCGACGCCGCCGTGCGGACTGTCCGGACGGTCACCCGTCGAACCTCCAACCGGGTCCCGACGTCGGTCTGACGCCGGTCGGGCGCCGTGAACCTCGACGGCGCCCCTCGTGCCCAGGAGTCGGCGGCCGAGTCGGTCACGTCGACGGAGGAGGCCCCGCGGTCACCGACCGCGGGGCCGCCGCGTCCGAGCGGGGCAGCTAGCGCGCGGCGAGACTCCAGCAGCGCCCGGTTGATGCCGACGCGCTCTCCCCGCCGCGCAGATCAGAGCTGCAGGATCGCTGCAGCGATCAGGTAGGCCGCGGCTGCGCCCCTCCGGGTCGTGCAGATCTCCAGGAGTTCCTGACGTCGCTCGGGACCGTGCGCGCACCGCGGCGCCGGGATCTGCAGCAACGAGATCGACGCACAGACCGGCAACCACGGCTGCGGCGTCGAGACCGTCGAGACCGTCGAGACCGTCGAGCGCGAGGCCGTTGTGGAGCAGAGTCGCCACCTCGAGGAACACCTCACGAGCTGTCGCGAGATCCACCTCGGGACTTGCCTGGGCGACTGCATCGGCGGTTGCCAGGAACTGATCGAACGGTGGACCCGCGGTGTTGGGCGGCATACCGAAAGCCTCGCAGCGCACTCCGGCCCGGAAAAGCTGCTATCAGGTCCGCCGGAGCGGCGCGCACCGACGCGGGGGGTGACCTTCCCGATCATGGCTCGGCCTGACGACGGTCGAGACCAGGCTGGGACGAGAGAGATTCGCAGCCAGCCAGCCGGCCGGTCAGCAAGGAGCACCATCGGGTGCAACCGGTTCGACTACCGGCGGCCCGAGAGCGACCCCACGGGACGCGGCGATCCCCGACGGCGTGGCCATCGTCGGGCCCGACGGGGTGCACACCCGCCCCGCTGCCGGCTGGGTGCTCACCGTCGGCCGGCGCCCTGTGCAGCGGCGCCACGGGGCGTTGCTCATGCGGTCAGCGGCATCGCGGCCGAGGGCCGGCATGACGTGGCTCAGGTGTCTGTGGTCGTGCGCATCTGTGCGTGGCCCAGGACCTCTATGACGACGCGGGGATGGACGCCGTCGGACCCGACTTCCACTCGATCGGTTGGGTTCGCCTGCGCGAAGACCAGGTCGTTGTCCTCCCAAGTGGGACCGGCGGCGATGCGCTTCTGCCGTTGGGCGGCTCGGTGGGCGCAGAGGGCCTCGACGAGTCGCCCGGGTAGCGCCAGGGTGCGCCGGCTGCGCTCGGCCTTCGGCTCCTCGTAGAGGAGGCCCCGTCCTCCGACGCGGTGCAGGCCGCGACGAACGGTCAGCACGCCCTTCTCGAGGTCGGCGTCTGCTTGAGCTGCTCCGCCCCGATGCCCCGATGTCGGCGTGGCGCGCGAGGACACTGGACCGCAGCAAGAGTTGACAGGGGCGCCGCAGAAGATCGATGGACGTGCCGCGTCCGCATCATCGAAATACGACAGCGAATCGGCGTCGATGGTTTGGCAACTCGGCATCCGGCAGCTGGACGAAGTCCATCGGCGTTGAGCGCCAATCGTGGCGTGACTCCCCCCGCCGCGTCGACGCCGGAACAGCATTGCCCAATGCGGCGTACCACTTCGCCGGGCGGTGCCCTGATTCGCCGCCATCCCGGCCACGGGTCACTGTCGCAGCCACGGAGCCTGTAACTTGTGTTCCCCTGGGGCGCAAATCACCGTTTCGTCGTCATGGAAATCGATCGGTGCAGCGAGGAGAGGGCCCATGTGTGATGTCGTGGGGCGGGCCGTGGAGATGTCGACCTCTCGCCGGAACCTGTTCAAGTCGGCCGGCGCGCTCGCGGCCGGCGCCGTCTTCTACGGCGGGCTCACCGCCGGTTCCACTGCCGGAGCCCACCTGCCCCACCAGGAGGGAGCCGAGGGCCGCCGGACGCGACTCGTCCTGCTCGGCACCGCCGGGGGACCCACCGTGTACGCCGACCGCTACGGCGTCTCCTCCGCCGTCGTCGTCGAGGACGCGGTGTACCTCGTCGACCTCGGGCACGGTTCCCAGACCCGCTTCGTGCAGGCCGGGATCGGCTCAGCGAGTCTCTCCAACCGGCCGATGGAGGGGTTGGCCGGGGTCTTTCTCACCCACCTGCACTCCGACCACATCGCCGAGTACGCGGCGCTGCAGCTCACCGGCATGTGGAACGGGCTGGACGATCCCGCGAGGCCGGTGCACATCCACGGCCCGGGCGATCGAGGTGGCTTGCCACCGGTCTTCGGCGCCCGCCCCGAGGCACCGGTGCTCCCCGGGCCCGGCGAGTCCCCCACCCCGGGCACGGTGGAGATGACCGAGCACCTCCACCGTGCGTTCGCCACCGACCTCAACGACCGGATCCGCAGCAGCGGGGCCACCGACCCGGCCGGCATCCTGATCACCCACGACATCGCCCTACCGGCCGGCACGCCCATCCCACATGACACCAACCCGATGCCGCCAGTGGCTCCGTTCCCGGTGTTCGAGGACGACCGAGTCAGGGTGACGGCGACCCTGGTCAACCACGCTCCAGTGTTCCCCAGTTTCGGGTTCCGGTTCGACACCGAGGACGGTTCCATCACGTTCTCCGGCGACACCGCGCCCAGCGACAACCTGGTCGAGCTTGCGCGCGACACCGACTACCTGGTGCACGAGGTCATCGACGAGGCCTGGGTCGAGAGCCGCTTCCCGGAGCCGCACACGCCAGCCATCGAGGCCCTCATCGATCATCTGTTGGGCTCCCACACCACGATCGAGGACGTCGGCCCGGTCGCCGACCGGGTGAACGCGGGCACTCTGGTCCTGAACCACCTGGTGCCTGGGGACAACCCTGAAAGCCGCTGGCTCGAGGCCCATCAGACGTCGTCCCGACCGGTTGTCGTCGGCCGCGACCTCATGCAGTTCGGCATGGGACCTCGTCGCTAGGCCACGGCTGTGAGCGCCGGAGCCGGCGGGTGGGGGAGTAGCACCCGCGGCTACTCGCTGGCTCCGCGACAGGTCGTGCCTCATGGCTTGAGTTCGAGAACCGACTGCAGTACGTGCTGAGCACCTCGCCGGCTGCCTCCCGCAGTGCCGCCGCGCCTCTCACTCTGTGCACGCTGCGGCGACGGTGCCGAGGATGGCGAAGGACGTGATGACCACCGCCATGGAAAACACCGTGGCGGGCGTCCCCAGGCCGGTCAGTGGGGCCCCCATGCCGGCGAGGGCGAACTGCCCGACGCCCACGAGGGCTGAGGCGGTGCCGGCCATTCGTGCGCTTTCGGCCATTGCCAGCGCCGTCGCGTTGGGCAGCACCAGCCCGGTGGCCGAGACGAGGATGAACAGAGCAGGCAGCACTACCAGTAGCCCCGCGCCGATCGGCGTGGTGATCAGGAGGGCCGCCCCGGCCAGCGCCTGCAGCGTGAGGCCGGCGAGCAGCAGACTGCGGGGGCCGGTCCGCTGCACGAGCAGCCGAGACGCCTGACCGCCCAGGACCAGCCCGACGGCGTTGATGGCGAACGCTGCGCTGAATTGCTGTGCCGACAGACCATAGCCGACCTGAAGCACGAATGAGGAGCTCGAGATGTAGGTGAACAGTGCTCCGAAACCCAGCCCCTGGGCGAGCACGGCGGCTAGGAAAGCCCGCCGGCCGATGAGCTCTCGCGCGTTGGCCAGGGTCGTCCGCAGCCCGCCTCTGACTCGGAGCTCGAACGGCAATGTCTCCGGCAGGCGGCGAGCCACGGCGAGGAGGATCAGGAGCCCGACACCGCCGAGGAACACGAACAGTCCGCGCCAGTCTGTCAGCCGCAGCAGCTGCCCGCCGAGGATCGGTGCCAGCACCGGAGCGACTCCGGCGATGGAGGCGAGGACGGCGAACATCCGCGCCGCTTCCGTCCCCTCATAGCGGTCGCGGACCACGGCCCGGGCGAGGACGATCCCTGCCGCTCCACTCAAGCCCTGAAGCAGGCGGATTGCCACCAGAAGCTGCACGGTGGGCGACAGAGCGCACAGCAACGAGGCGAGCGTCCACGCGCCAACCCCGAACAGCACCGGTCCGCGGCGGCCGAACCGGTCCGACAGCGGGCCGGCGATCAGCTGGCCGGCCGCGAGACCGATCACCACCGCGGACAGGGTCAGCTGCACCGCCGACTGGCCTGTGGCCAACTCCGCTTGCACCAACGGTAGCGCCGGAAGGTACAGATCCATCGACAGCGGTCCGAACGCCGATAGGGCGCCCAGAAGGGCGATCAGGCCTCGACCGCGGAGGCCCCCGGCTCTCCGCTCGTCTCGCCGTGCGCACGCCCTGTCGCGACGTCGGTGCTGGCGACCGCGCAGTCCTGCGATGAGTCGCCCGATGCCGATGGTCATGTGCCTGCACAAGCCGGCGTATGAGCCCGGCCGGGCTCCCCCTGGGATGGACTGGGACGAGAAGTGGATTGGGTGGCTCGGCTGTCGGACAGCGGGACTCCCCCTCCTCAAACGGGATCAGTCGATGCCCGGCCCGATGAGGACGCAGGGCTCCTCACCTGCCACTCGAGCTCGTGGTCCTCTCGCCACACAGGTGACCTGCCTGAGGACGAAGCTCGAGCGTTCGTCGACGAGAGAGCTGACGGCCTCGGCGCGTCATCGGGCCGCCCCTGGTTGATTGCCCGAGGCGCTTCGTCGAGTTCAGCAGTGGACGCGGTTGAACTGAGGCTGCTCCGAAACTGCCCCGGTAGCTTCGCTGAATCGCGCGGAGTCGCGGTCATGAACGCCGCCGTGACCGCAGTCGTGTGAGCGCCCAGGCCGAGTGCCCGGACCGTCGACAGATCATCCATGGTGTCGATGTCCTGACGGAGGCCGGTGAGCGCCGGCAGAAGCAACTCCTGCGCGCCTGTGTGACGGTGGGCAGCTCGCGACCGCTCGCCGTAACGCGGCCGGAACCCGACAACGGAGGTCGCCGTGAACAGGGTCGTGCCGTCCCCTCGAGCATCGGGTACGAAGATGTTCGGCGTATCCCCGGCAATGTCGAGGGCGTGCTGCAGTTCAGCCGGCTGCAGCGCCGGGAGATCTCCCGGCAAGGCTGCGATCCGATTGCTCCGAGCGGATCCGCTCGACTCGACTCCACGGCGTAGCGCGTCGTTGAGGGAATCCGTAGGAAGGTCGGCGACGAACCGCGTCCGCTCGGAGTGGAGGAGCTCCGGCCAGCGGCTGTCCCTCGTGACGATCACCAGCTCGTCGACCTCCGGACAGGCGAGGACGGCATCCCGAACATCGCGGGCCATGGCGACCACCAGCCTTCTCCGGAGAAGCGGACGCAGCCCCGCCAGCCGTGATTTGGCAATGTCCAGGCGCTTCAGCGGCACGATGACCGACCACCTGCGGCTCGGTATCACAGAACCCTGACCGAGAGGGTGAGTCGGCGCCGGCCCTCGTCGGAGCGGGCGGTGGCCATCCGCTCGGCGGTGGGGGTGCCGTACTCGGTGGTGCGCTGGCGGGCGGG
>NZ_JALPKQ010000029.1:0-68418 GCF_051383655.1 Geodermatophilus sp. CPCC 205761 | reverse complement strand
TGACCAGCTTCTCCTGGTTCTCGGGGAACAGGGAATCGTCGAGGAAGTGCATGTCAATTCTCCTTGTGTGTTTTCGGGGGGAGATCAGTAGTCGGCGCCGACGATTCCGGCGCGCTCCATCTTCCGGACGCCGGGCCAGTAGTCCTGGACGGCGTAGTGCTGGGTGACGCGGTTGTCCCAGATGGCGAAGCTGTTCGGCGTCCACCGCCAGCGGACCTGGAACTCCGGGACGGCGGCCTGCCGGATCAGGTAGTTGAGCAGCTCGCTCTGACCGGGCGAGTAGTCGAATCCGAAACGCACGTTCTCCGGCGTGTGGTAGTTGACGAAGTGCGTCGTGAACGCATTGACGAAGAGGAACTCCTCACCCGTCTCGGGGTGCGTGCGCACGACCGGGTGCTCGGCGTCGGGGAACCGCGCGTGCAGCTCCCGGCGCTTCTCGGCGGGCATCGCCGCGCCGAAGCTGGCCTCGATGCTGTGCCGCGCGCGCAAGCCGGCGATCTGCTCCTTCACGCGGGCGGGGAGCCGGCGGTAGGCCTCGGCCATGTTGACCCAGATCGTGTCGCCGCCCACCGGGGGACCCTCGACGCAGCGGAGCACCGAACCGAGGGGCGGCACCGTGCGCCACGTGGCGTCGCAGTGGAAGGCGTTCTCGTAGTGCTCGGGCGGGCTGTCCAGGTCCTTGTAGATCCGCACCAGCCCCGGGTGGTCGGGGTCGCTGCCGGCGACCGGGTGGTCCTCCAGCGGACCGAACCGCTCGGCCAGGGCGACGTGCTCCGCGCGGCTGATGTCCTGGTCGCGGAAGAAGAGGACCTTGTACTGCAGCAGCAGGTCCCGCAGCTCGGCGAAGACCTCGGCGTCCCGCGCCGCCTCGGCCAGGTCGATGTTGCGCAGCTCGGCACCGATGGTGGCGGTGAGGGGGACGACCTCGATGGAGCGCGGGCCGACCCTGAAGGACGGGACGTCGAGCCGGACGCCAGCGTCGGGAAGGGCGATGGACATGGTGTTCTCCTGTTCGGTGAGGGGGTGGGACGGCGGCGCGAGCTCAGGCACCCGCGGCCTCCAGGCAGAAGACGGAGGAGCCGACGCTGCGGCCGGACTCGAGGTCGCGGTGGGCCGTGACGGCGTCCTCGAGCGCGTAGCGCTGGTTGATCTCGACGGCGATCCGGCCGGAGCCGACGTGGTCGAACAGCTCCCCGGCGAGCGCGGCCCGCTCGGCCGGGTCGGCGATGTAGTCGGCGAGCGCCGGCCGGGTGACGAACAGCGAGCCCTTGACCGCGAGCTGCATGGCGTCGATCGGCGGGATCGGCCCGGACGCCGTGCCGAAGCAGACCAGCAGCCCGCGCCGGCTCAGCGAGTCCAGCGACGAGGCGAACGTCGTCGCCCCGACGCTGTCGAAGACCACCGGGACGCCGGCCCCGTCGGTGATCTCCCGGACCCGCGCGGCGACGTCCTCCCGGCGGTAGACGATCGTGTGCGCGCAGCCGTGCGCCCGGGCGATCTCGGCCTTCTCGTCGGTGGACACGGTGCCGATGACGGTGAGGCCGAGCAGGCGGGCCCACTGGCTGAAGATGAGGCCGACGCCACCGGCCGCCGCGTGCAGCAGGACGGTGGCGCCGGGGTCCAGGGCGGCGATCCGGCGGAGGAGGTAGGCGCAGGTGAGGCCGCGCATCGTCATCGCGGCGGCGGTCTCGAACGGGATCGCGTCGGGCAGCGTGATCAGCGGCGCGACGTCCATGACGCGCTCGGTGCTGTACGCGCCCAGCGGGCTGCCGGTGTAGGTGACCCGGTCCCCCTCCGCGAACCCGGTCACCCCGG
Organism: Geodermatophilus sp. CPCC 205761; assembly: GCF_051383655.1. NCBI lineage: Bacteria > Bacillati > Actinomycetota > Actinomycetes > Geodermatophilales > Geodermatophilaceae > Geodermatophilus > Geodermatophilus sp. CPCC 205761. The sequence continues at coordinate 66,603 of NZ_JALPKQ010000029.1, read as the reverse complement.
GCCCGACGGCCTCGACCACGCCGGCCGCCTCCACGCCCATCCCGGCGGGCAGGGGCGCGGGGTAGAGCCCGGTGCGGAAGTAGGTGTCGGCGAAGTTGAGGCCGACGGCGACGTGGCGGACCCGCACCTCGCCGGGGCCCGGCTCGCCGACCGGGAGGGACTCCCAGCGGAGCACCTCCGGTCCGCCGGTCTCGTGGAAGCGAATGCCCTTCGCCATGGATGGCTCTCCTTCTCGGGTACGTCGGGACGCACGCGTCGGACGACGCGTGGCAGGGGGAACGGGAGGTGGCGGGAGGGGCTCTCCGCCGGGCTCGTCAGGAGGGTTTCCGCCTGTCTCTGACGGCTTCTACTCTGGCAGCGGCCACGACCGAGGGCTGTACCGATCCGGACGCTTCCCTGAGCACTTTCGGACACCCGGTGAGGAGGTGCCGTGCGTCCAGGCGTGCGCTGCGCGACGCTCGACGGCTACGTCGGGATGGCCCGCGCCTCCGGCCTCGACCCGGCGCGGCTGCTGGCGCACGAGGGGCTGACCGTGGCCGATCTCGCGGTGCCGGACAAGTGGGTTCCCGCGGCGTCGGTCGCCCGGCTGCTGGACCGTTCGGCCACCGAGTCCGGGCTCGAGGACTTCGGCCTCCGGCTGGCGGGGCTGCGCCGGCTGTCGACGCTCGGTCCGCTGAGCGTGGTGCTGCGCCAGGAGCCGGACCTGCGCAGTGCCCTGGAGCTGCTCTGCCGGTACGAGCACAGCTACAACGAGGCGCTGCGGCTCCGGATGGACGAGGCCGGCGACCTGGCCACCATGCGGCTGTGGTTCGAGTTCGGTGAACCGGCACCCACCCGGCAGGCGCTGGAGCTGGCCACCGCGGCGCTGCTCGGCATCGTCCGCGAGCTGCTCGGCCGGCAGTGGGAGCCGCTCTCGCTGTGCTTCAGCCACCGGGCACCGGCATCGGTGGCCGCCCATCAGGCGGCCTTCGGCCCCCGGCTGCAGTTCGGACACGAGTTCACCGGGCTGGTCTTCTACGCCGCGGAGCTCGACGCCCCCAACGCGTCGTCCGACCCGCTGCTGCGCCCCTACACCAAGCAGCTCCTCCGGGCGCTCGGCGCTCCCCCGGCCGCCACGACGACCGGGCAGGTGACCCAGCTGGTCGAGATGCTGCTGCCGCTCGGCCGCTGCTCCACGCAGCAGGTGGCCCGCAGTCTCGGAGTGACGCAACGGACGCTGCACCGCCGGCTGGCCGCGGAGGGCCGGTCGTTCTCCTCGATCGTCCACGGCACCCGGGAGGCACTGGCCGAGCGCTACCTCGCCACCGACCGCTACACCCAGACCGACGTGTCGCAGCTGCTCGGGTTCACCGCGCCCAGTGCCTTCTCGCGGTGGTTCCGCCAGCGGTTCGGGGTCAGCCCCACGGAGTGGCGCGACTCCTCCCACCGGGCCAGGGGGACGTGACCACCGACCTCAGGCGTCGAGGCCGGCACCACCGTTGCCCCGGGCCCGAGGGAGACGCGGCGACCACCCGACGCCACACGGCCGGCCGCTACGCGGTGGCGACTGCACGGGCGGGGGCCACCGCGACCTCGACCGCGACCGGGGCCGGCGGGTGCTGCCGCCGGCGGCGGAACCACTTGTCGATCTCCACGACCAGCGGCATGACCAGGCCCAGGCCGATGCACGCCAGCCACTGCAACCCGGACAGCGACTGCGTGAGCAGCCCGTTCTGCAGGAAGTCGAGCTCGGTGGAGAGCACCAGCAGCACGGCGGGGATCGCCGACCACTTGACCGCGGTGAGGATCGGCGGGGTCAGCCCGGACGTCGGGTCGCGCCGCATGACCACGCCGCTGAAGATCGTGCCGAGGCCGATGACGACGTAGCACATGGTCATCGACGCGCTCGCCGTGGTGGTGGCCGGCTCGTCCGGTCCGAGGACCAGCGGGATCAGCGCCGACAGGAACAGCACCGTGCCGTACGCGATCCAGCGGACAACCGCAGGCCCGTTCGTGATCGCCACCTTGGGGTCGCGCGGCGGCCGGTTCATGATCTCCGGGTCGGCCGGGTCGAGCATGATCACGACCACCGGGAAGATCGCCACGAAGAAGTTGAGGAACAGCACCATCAGCGGGGTCATGGCCACCCCGCTGTTGATGTTGAACACCGTGGCGGTGACGAAGAGGAGGACCAGCGAGAGCAGCTGACTCATCTGGTACCGGATGTAGGAGACGACCTTGCCGTAGATGCTCCGGCCGAGCTCGACGGCGTGCACCAGGGTGCCGAAGTTGTCGTCGGTGAGGATCATGCGGGCGGCCTGCTTGGACACCTCGCTGCCGCTCCCCATCGCGACGCCGATGTCGGCCTGCTTGAGGGCGGCGGCATCGTTGACCGCGTCCCCGGTCATCGCGACGATCAGGCCCTGGTCCTGCATCGTGCGGGCCAGCCGGAGCTTGTCCTCCGGCGTCACCCGGCCGAAGACGTGGATCGACGGCAGCCGGCGGCGCAGCTCCTCGTCGGAGAGCGCCTGCAGCTCCGCGCCGCTCACGGCACCGGCGCCGAGTCCCAGGGACTCGCCGATGGCGTGCGCCGTGACGGCGTGGTCGCCGGTGATCATCCGGACGTCGATGCCGGCCCGCAGCGCCGTCTCGACCGCGGCCTTCGCCGACGGCCGCAGCGGGTCGATGATGCCGACCATCCCGACGAAGCCGAGGCCGGTGGTGAGGGCCATCGGGTCGGCGTGCATGAGCGGCAGCTCCTCGTCGGGGACCAGCCGTGCGGCGAATGCCAGGACCCGCAGGCCCTTCTCGCCCATGTGCCGGTTGGCCGCCTCGATCCGGTCGCGCTCCTGCTCGATCGGCACCTGCGGGGAGCGGAACGGTCCGCCGGCCGCGCTGCACCGGCCGAGCACCACGTCGGGTGCGCCCTTGACCAGCTCCACCACGTAGTAGGCGCCGTCGATCTCGACCTTGTGGAAGGTCGCCATGAACTTGTACTCGGAGTCGAACGGGACCTCGGCCAAACGGGGGTAGGCGTGCCGCGTCTCGTCGGCGTCGACCCCGAGCTTCGCGGCCAGCACCACGAGGGCGGCCTCCGTCGGGTCACCGATGACGCTGCCGTCGTCGCCGACGGTGGCGTCGCTGTCGAGCACGAGGGCATAGGCCAGCCGGGTGAAGTCGGGCACCCGGGCTCCGGCCACGGACCGGATCGAGCCGGTCTTCCGGTAGCCCTCGCCGTCGACGGTGAACCAGGCGCCGTCCGTGTAGAGCGTCGACACCATCATCTGGTTCAGGGTCAGCGTGCCGGTCTTGTCGGTGTTAATCGCGCTGGTCGCGCCGAGGGTCTCGACGTCGGTCAGGTTCTTCACCACGGCCTTCGCGTCGGCCAGTTGGCGCGCGCCGAAGGAGAGCATCCCCTGCACGAACGTCGGCAGCCCGGTCGGGATGGCCGAGACCGCCATGGCCGTGCCGAGCAGCAGCACGTCCTCGATGGGCAGGTCGCGGGCGAGTCCGACGATCACGATCAGCGCGACCGCCGACCAGGCCACGACGCCCAGCACGCGGGTGAGCCCGTCGAGCTCCTTCTGCAGCGGCGACCGGGTCCGGTCGACCGCGGTCAGCATCGTCGCGATCCGGCCCATCTCGGTCTGCATGCCGGTGGCGGTGACGACCATGGCCGCCGTTCCGCGGGTGACCGACGTGTTCTGGAACAGCATGTTCACACGGTCGCCGAGGGCCACGTCCGGACCGGGGAGCACCTCGGCGCCCTTGCTGATCGGGGCGCTCTCCCCGGTCAGCGCCGCCTCCTGCGTCTCCAGGGTGGCCGACGCGACGATGCGGCCGTCGGCGGGCACGATGTCGCCGGCCTCCAGCCGGACGACGTCGCCCGGGACGACCTCCTCCGCCGGGATCATCTCCAGCTGCCCCTCCCGCAGCACGCGGGTCTGCGGCACCTGGAGCTTGGACAGTGCGTCGACGCTCGCCCGGGCCTTCAGCTCCTGCCGGGCGCCCAGCAGCACGTTGAGCAGGACCAGCGCCGCGACGAGCACGGCCGTCGACACCTGGGCGATCAGCAGGCTCGCGACCGCCACCGCGATGAGCATGAGGTTCATGGGGTCGCGCAGCTGGGCCAGCGCCACCGCCCAGGTCGACGGCGGCTTCTCGCTGGTGAGCTTGTTCGGCCCGGTCTCCTGCAGGCGGCGCGCCGCCTCCCGGTGGGTCAACCCGCGTGCGACGTCGGCGCCGAAGTCGACCACCACCCGTTCGACGCTGCTGAGGTACGGCGCCGAGCCCCCGTCGGCCTCCGTGCGCGGCACGGGGACAGACGGCTGCTCGGTGACGTGTGCTCCAGACGTGGCGCTCCGCGGATCGGTCGAGGCGCTCATCGGGTCTCCATCCCCTCGGCCTGCACCGAGATCCGGGTCCCGCCGATTCCGGCGAGGATGCTGGACAGCTGATCGAGGGAGCCGATCACCGCGGACCGGCCCGAGACGCGGGCGAACTGGGCGGCGGCCTCCACCTTCGGCCCCATCGAGCCCGCCGGGAACAGGCCCGGGTCGAGGGCGTCGGGGTGCGCGGTGACGACCGCGCGCTGCCGGTCGGTGCCCCAGTCGAGGTAGACCGCGTCCACGTCGGTGGCGATCACCAGGAGGTCGGCGGACAGGTCCCGCGCGAGGACGGCGGAGGCGCGGTCCTTGTCGATGACCGCCTCGACTCCCACGAGGGTGCGGGTGCCCGACGGGTACATCGTCGGGATCCCGCCACCGCCCGCGCAGATGACCACGCACCCCTGCGCCAGCAGCCACTCGACCGGCCGGATCTCGACGATCCGCTGGGGTAGCGGCGAGGGGACGACCCGCCGCCACCTGTCGCCGTCCTGCCGGAACACCCAGCCCCGCCGCGCGGCGAGCTCCTCGGCGGCGTCGGCCGGGTACACCGGGCCGACGAACTTCGTCGGGGAGGCGAACGCCGGGTCCCCCGGGTCGACCTGCGTCATCGTCAGGATCGTCGCCAGCGGCTTCTCCGCCGGGAGCAGGTTGCCCAGCTCCTGCTCGATGAGGTAGCCGATCATCCCCTCCGTCTGGGCTCCCAGGACGTCGAAGGGATAGGCCGACACCTCGTCGTAGGCGGCCGCCTGCAGCGCGAGCATCCCGACCTGCGGCCCGTTCCCGTGGGAGACGACGAGCTCGTGCTCCTCGGCCACCGGGGCGAGCGACTTGCACGCCACCGCGACGTTGTGCCGCTGCCCCTCGACGGTCATGGGCTCGCCGCGGCGCTGCAGTGCGTTGCCGCCGAGTGCGACGACGATCCTCATGGCCTCTCTCCTGTCGCCGACGAGGGTGGCTCAGTCGCCGATGGTGGCGACCATGACCGCCTTGATCGTGTGCAGCCGGTTCTCCGCCTGGTCGAAGGCGATGTTCGCCGGCGACCGGAAGACCTCGCCGGTGACCTCGAGGCCGCCGGTGATGCCGGTGAGGTCGGCCACCTTGCGGCCGACCGCGGTGTTCGTGTCGTGGAACGCCGGCAGGCAGTGCATGAACCGGGCGCGCGGGTTGCCCGTGCGCTCCAGGGCGCCGGCGTTCACCTGGTACGGGAGGAGCTCCTCCACGCGGGTCTTCCAGACGTCGTCCGGCTCCCCCATCGACACCCAGACGTCGGTGTGCACGAAGTCGGCGCTCGGGAGAGCCTCCGCGGGGTCGGCGGTGAGCGTGACGCGGGCTCCGGACTCCTCGGCCCGCTCCCGGGCGAGGTCCTGCACGTCCTTGTCCGGCCACAGCGCCTCCGGGGCGCAGATGCGGACGTCCGCGCCCATGATCGCCCCGGTCACGAGCAGCGAGCGGCCCATGTTGAACCGGCCGTCGCCCATGAAGCAGTAGGTCAGCTCGTGCGGGCGCTTGCCCGAGTGCTCGGTCATGGTCAGGAAGTCGGCGAGCATCTGGGTGGGGTGCCACTCGTCGGTCAGCCCGTTGTAGACCGGCACGGCGGAGTTGGCGGCCAGCTCCTCGACCGTGGCCTGCGCCTTCCCGCGGAACTCGATGGCGTCGAACATCCGCGCCAGCACCTGCGCGGTGTCGGCGGCGGACTCCTTGTGCCCGATCTGCGAGGACTGCGGGTCGAGGTAGGTGACGTGCCCGCCCTGGTCGTAGGCCGCCACCTCGAAGGCGCACCGCGTACGGGTCGACGTCTTCTCGAAGATCAACGCGACGTCCCGGCCGCGCAGCCGCTGCCGTTCGGTCCCCGTCGCCTTCGCCCGCTTGAGGTCGTACGAGAGGTCCAGCAGGAACTGCAACTCGGCGGTCGTGAAGTCCGCTTCCTTGAGGAAGTCGCGGCCGTGCAAGTTCAGTGCCATCTCAGACTCCGTCCGTGGGGGGCTGTGTCACGCGACGGCGTCGCGCTCGATGGGGCAGGACATGCAGCGCGGGCCGCCGCGCCCGCGGCCCAGCTCCTCGCCGGCGATCGTCACGATCTCGATGCCGTTCTTGCGGAGGAACGTGTTCGTCGTCGTGTTGCGCTCGTAGCCGAAGATCACACCGGGGGCGATGGCCAGGAAGTTGTTCCCGTCGTCCCACTGCTCGCGCTGGGCGCCGAGCAGGTCGATCGGCGTCCGCAGCACGCGCACCTTCTCGACCCCGATCGCGTCCGCCACGACGGGGAAGAGCTCGGCGTTCTCGGTCACCTGGTAGTCGCCGCCCGTGCCGACCGGGGTGAGCGTGAACGAGCGGAGCGTCTCCGGCAGGTGCGGGTACACGCTGAACGCGTCCCGGTCGATCATCGTCATCGCGGTGTCGAGGTGCATGAACGACCGCGTCTTCGGCAGCTCGACGGCGATGACCTTGGTGACCGCGCCGTGCCGGAAGTACTGCCGCGCGAGGAACTCGATGCCCTGGGGGCTGGTCCGCTCACCCATGCCCACCATGACGGCGCCATTGCCGATGACGAGGATGTCGCCGCCCTCGCAGTTGGCGGGGTCGTGGTTCTCGCGGTCGTTGCCGTAGTAGAAGTGCGGGGGGTCGTCCCTGAACATGGGGTGGAAGTTCCAGACCAGGCGCGAGTTGATCGTCTCCCGCTTGCGGGCCGGCTTGCTCATCGGGTTGACCGACAGGCCGTCGTAGACCCAGGCGGAGTTGTCCCGCTGGAACAGGTGGTTCGGCAGCGGGGGCAGCAGGAAGTCGTCGTCGTCCAGGTACTCCAGCAGCAGGCTGGAGGTCTTGGGGAGGTCCAGCTCGTGCTTGAGCACGCCGCCGACGAGGGCCTCCGCCAGCCGGTCGGCCGGGGCCTGGCCGACCAGCTCGTCGAGCGGCCCGTCCAGCGCGGGGCCGAACCGGGTCGCGGTGGTCAACTCCTCCTGGAGGAACTCCCGCCCGCCCGGCTGCTCGATCGCCTGGGCCAGCAGGTCGTGGAACAGGTAGACCTTGACGCCCTTGGCCCGCAGCTTCTCGGCGAAGGCGTCGTGCTCCTCCCGGGCGCGCTGGGCCCACATCACGTCGTCGAACAGCAGGTCGTCGACGTTCTGGGGCGTCAGCCGGGTCAGCTCGAGGCCCGGCCGGTGCAGGATCACCTGGTGGAGCTGTCCGACCTCGGAGTCGACGTGGAACGACATGGCGGTACTCCTTCTCGGTGGACGCTCACGCGTGCCAGGCGGGGACGGCGGGAGGCTCGGACATCGACGTCCGGTGCTTGAGGTAGATCGGGATGCCGGCGACGAACGCACCGCCGGCGAAGATGAAGGGCAGGTACTCCTTCCACAGGGCTTCCTCCCCGGTGTTGCGCGAGTACCAGATGAACAGCACCGAGAAGGCGAGCCCGACCACGGCGACGCCCACGTCACGGACGAAGCGCGGGGTGTGCAGCTCCCGGTGGTCCATCAGCCGCCACTTGATCTGCGCCAGGGCGGAGAACCCGTAGGGGATGGCGGCGGTGATGCCGCTCATGAAGACCAGGGTGTTGAAGACCGTGATCCCGACGGATCCGGCGTAGGACATGATCATGAACAGCGATGCCAGGGCCGTCGAGGCGACGATGCCGAAGGCGGGCACGCCGCGCCGGCTCAGCCGGCCGAAGGCCTTCGGGAACAGCCCGTCCTTGGCCGCGGCCAGCGGCATCTCGGCGCAGATCATCGTCCAGCCGTTCAGCGCGCCGAAGCCGGAGACGACCACCAGCGCCGACATCACGTAGCCCGCCCAGGTGCCGCCGACCATCTCGTTGACCGCGGTGGCGAAGGGCGCCGTCGACTCCGACAGCGCCGCCGCGGAGACGATGCCGAAGACAGCGGTCAGCGACAGCAGGTAGACGACGGCGGTGCCGAGCGTGCCGTAGATCGTGGCCCGGGGGACGTTCTTGTCGGGATCGCGCACCTTGGCCGCCGCGACCGCGGCGCACTCGACCCCGAGGTAGCTGAACAGACACAGGGCCATGGCCCCGCCGATCGCGCCCATGGTGCTGTCACCGCTGGTGTTCCAGACCTCGAAGTTCGCGCTCTGGATGTAGAACAGTCCGACGGTGGACATGAAGACCAGCGGGATGAACTTCAGGATCGACGTCCACAGCTGCACGGTCCCCATCGCCGAGACGCCGACCATGTTGATGGCCGCGGGCAGCCACAGCCCGATCAGCGCGAGGACGATCGAGAAGAGCTTGTTCTGGTCGGTGTTGACGAACTCCTCGACGTAGAGCACCCAGCCCACGACGATCGCCGCGTTCCCCGACCACGCGGTGATCCAGTACAACCACGCGTTGGAGAAGCCGGCCAGGTTGCCGAAGGCGGCGCGCGCGTAGGCGTAGGGCCCGCCGTCCGCGGGCAGCCGGCGGCTCAGCGAGGCGAACATGACGGCGAGGGCCAGGGCGCCGATGGTGGTCAGCGCCATCGCGACCAGGCTGATCGGCCCGTAGCCGGCCAGCGACGCCGGCAGGTTGAAGATCCCGACACCGATGATGCTGCCGACGATCAGCGCGGTGGCGGGACCCAGTCCCAAGCTGCCGCGGGGCTCCTCCTCGACCGGGGCGGGGCCGGCGGGTGGGGCTGACGCGGTGCTCATGACGGCTCCTCGTACGGGGGGGTCGGCTGCCGGTCATTCCAGCGGAGACGTCGGCCAGGGGCCTCCTCCGCCGGGGATGAGTGATCTCCGCATTCCCACCGCGGGCGGACGGATCGGGACGGCCGATCCGGCCGGGTCGGCTGCGCCGCCGGGGACGCTCCGGGGCGGCGCCGGACCCGCGCGCACCCGGGACGCCCCGCGGGAGGTCAGACGCGACTGCCCGCCCGCTCGGCCTGGTCCCGGAAGAGGCCGAGGCGGAAGAGCTGCTCGAGTCGCCGGACCGTGAAGGGGTGCGACCTCGGGAGCTGGGCCAGCCAGGGCCAGAACCCGCGCAACGCCGCCCCCTGCCGGGCCAGCTCGTCGATGTCGACGTCGGTCTCCGTGTGCCGGCCGGAGGCGAGGAGCACCAGGCCCCTGGCGCCGGACGGCGACAGGAACGCCCCGTGCCGGTCGCACGAGTACTCCCGCAGCCGCGACAGCGTCGGGCCCAGCACGGGGATCACCTGGGAGTAGGCGACGGACAGCTGGTACCACAGCGCCACGTGGTTCAGCCGGATGTGCCCGAGCTCGTGACCGAGGATGAACCGCAACCCGTCCCGGTTCCGGTCCTGGAGGTGGGCGAAGAGCTCGTTGGACAGCACGACGTAGTCGTGACCGGTGGCCTGGGCGGCGAAGGCGTTGAGCGCGCCGTTGCCGTTCGCCAGGTAGATGTCCGGCAGCCGCTTCATCCGCAATGCGGCGGCGAACTCCGCCACGGTCGCGTGGAGGTCGCCGAACTGGCTGGGCGACAGCTGGACCGCGGTCCCCCGCGTGGTCGCGCGCTGCACCTCGCGGACGACGACCACACCCGGCACGAACAGCAGCAACCCGATGAGGGCGCTCCGGATCGCGATCGCCCAGCCGCTGCCCTGCAACCGCTCCGGCAGGAAGGGCAACACCATCGCGAACCGGACGATCACGACGATGATCACGACGTTGAGGACGACCATGAAGATGTAGAAGGGCACTTCGGCCGGGTGACGCAGGTACCGGGCGGGCACACGCCCCCCGGGTGTCGACTCCGACGCGGTCATGACTCTCACCCCTGGTCCTGCACGGCAACCGAGTGTCCTCACGATCCGCTCGCGCTCCGCCGGCGACCTCATCCGAGGGGGATGGGTCGCAGGGACGTCCGCCGGCTCATGCGTGCGGGGGGAGGCGATCGACGCTCCGGCGGCACGAGGCTGGCCCTGGCCGGCGGCGGACGCGGCCGGGGTCAGGGCGGCCGACCGCTCAGAGGAGGTCGATTCCGATGCGCGTGCAGCCGGGATCCCCCCATCCGCTCGGCGCGACCTGGGACGGCCGCGGCGTCAACGTCGCCGTCTTCTCCGGAGTGGCCGAACGGGTGGAGCTGTGCCTGTTCGAGTCCCCGGGCGACACCACGGAGACCGAGCGGATCGCCCTGGCCTCGTCGACCGGCGGCGTCTGGCACGGGTACTTCCCGGACCTCCGCCCTGGCCAGCTCTACGGCCTGCGCGCGGCCGGGCCCTACCGCCCCGCCGAGGGTCCGCGGTGCAACCCGCACAAGCTGCTGTTCGATCCCTACGCCAAGGCGGTCGGCCGCGACGTGCGCCACGACGACAGCCTGTTCGGCTACGGCCTCGGCTCGGCCGACGAGGACCTCACGATGAACCTGGCGGACAGCGCCGGCAGTGCGCCCCTCGCCGCGGTCGTCGACACCGCGTTCAGCTGGGGCGACGACGTCCCGCCCCGCCGGGCACCGGCGGACACCGTGATCTACGAGCTGCACGTCAAGGGCTTCACCAAGCGCCACCCCGGCGTCCCCGCGCCGCTGCGCGGGACGTACGCCGGGCTGGCCTCCCCCGCCGCCGTCGAGCACCTGCTCGATCTCGGCATCACGGCCGTGGAGCTGCTGCCCGTCCAGTACCGGGTCAGTGAACGCTTCCTGGTCGAACAGGGACTGACCAACTACTGGGGGTACAACACCCTGGGCTTCTTCGCCCCGGACCCGCGGCTGGCCGCGGCCACCGATCCGCAGGGCGTGGTGCGGGAGTTCAAGACGATGGTCGCGACGCTGCACGAGGCGGGGATCGCCGTGCTGCTCGACGTCGCGTACGACCACACGGCAGAGGGCAGCGAGCTCGGCCCGACCCTGGCGTTCCGCGGGCTGGACAACGCGGCCTACTACCACCTCGCCGACGAGCACCGGTACACGCACGACGACCAGGGCATCGGCAACGCGCTGGACGTGGGCCACCCGCGCACCCTCCAGCTCATCACCGACAGCCTGCGCTACTGGGTGTCGGAGATGCACGTCGACGGGTTCCGCTTCGACCTGGCGCCGGCGCGGGCCCGTGCCTTCGCCAAGTACGACCAGCTGCCGGCCGCGTTCGAGCTGCTGCAGCAGGACCCGGTGCTGGCCGGGGTCCACCTCGTCGCCGGACCGTGGGAGGACGGCGAGGCCGGGCCTGCCGCCGGCTCCGTCCCTGGGAAGTGGTGGGAGTGGAACGGCCGCTTCCGCGACACCGTGCGCCGGTTCTGGGCCGGCGCGCCGCAGCAGAGCGGCGACCTCGCCGGCCGGCTGTCGGGGTCGCCCGACCTGTACGGAGACGACGACCGGCGCCCCTCGACGAGCATCAACGTCGTCACCGCCCACGACGGGTTCACCCTCGCCGACCTCGTCAGCTACGAGCGCAAGCGCAACGAGGCCAACATGCGGGACAACGCCGACGGCACCGACGCCGACGACAGCTGGAACTGCGGCGTGGAAGGGCCGACCACCGATCCTGCGGTCACCGCCCTGCGGCGACGGCAGGTGCGCAACATGCTGCTCACGCTCATCCTCAGCCCGGGCGTGCCGCTGTTGCAGGCAGGTGACGAGCTGGAGCACACGCAGCTGGGCAACAACCACGCCTACTGCCAGGACAACGAGCTGACGTGGCTGGACTGGACGGCGGACGACGAACGCCGGTCGCTGTTCGACTTCACGCGGCGACTGCTGCGGCTGCGCGCGGACGAGCCGGTGTTCCGCCGTCGCCGCCACCTCTCCCCGGGCCGGCCGCTCCCCGGCGGGGACGTCACGGGCGTCTCCTGGCTGCACCCGGCGGGCCGGGAGATGCGGCAGGAGGACTGGACCACGCCGGTGCAGAGCCTGGGCGTCCTCCTGGTCGGCCAGGAGGTCGGCGAGCGGGACGAGCGGGGCCGTCCCGTCATCGGGAACAGCTACCTGGAACTCCTCAACGCCGCGGACGAGCGGGTCGACTTCGTGCTGCCGGCCGAGCTCACGGCCCTCGGCATCGACGTGGTGCTGCACACCGCCGGCACCGACACGGGGAGCCAGCGGGGAACGGGCGTCGTCGACCTGCCCCCGCACTCGGCGGCGGTCCTGCAGATCCGCCCTCCCGAGGCGGACTGACCGCCCACCCGGGCGGACGGACCGGCCGAGACGACTCAGGGGCCGACACGACTCAGGGCCCGGCTGCCGTCGCAGTCGGGCCCTGAGTCGCTGGTGGTGCTCAGTTCGCGGTCGCGTGCGACTTCTCCTCTTCGGAGAACACCTCGCGCAGCTTGTCCTCCTGCTCGTGGCTGAGGTTCGTCTCGACGAGGATCATCTGCTGGCCCTCGAAGGCCTCCCTCACCTTGTCGGTGACCGCGCCGGAGGAGAGGACGAACAGCGCCGAGGTCCCCGGCTGGATCTCGTCCCGCATCCGGCGGATGAAGGCGTCGTCGATGCCGACGTCGGTCATGCTGCCGGTCAGCGCCCCCATCCCGGCGCCGATCGCCATGCCCAGCAACGGCACGAAGAAGATCAGACCGAACAGCATCCCCCAGAACGCGCCCCCCAGGGCCCCGGCACCGGTCATGCTGGTGAGCTGGCGCGTCTTGGGCTTCTTCGCCCCTTCCGGGTAGGTGACGATGGCGGCGTCGTGGATCCGGATGAGCTCCTTCCGCTGAAGGGTCTTCAGCGTCTCCTCCGCTATCGCTGCGCCGTTCGCGGTCGGGAACTTCCAGACGGTCATGGTGGCCATCGATCTCTCCTTGGGTTGCGCGGCCGGAACCGTTCGGTCCGGGGTCATCGGGTCCGGGGTCAGGAGTTGAGGATCTGACTCTTCTGGAGCTCGAACTCGGCCTCGTCGAGGACGCCGGAGTCCCGCAGCTGGGCGAGCTCGCGCAGCTGGGCCAGCTTGGTGTTGGTGTCGGTGCGTTGCGGAGCCGGCTGGGCGTACTGCGGCTCGGGCGCGGCGGCGGCCTGCTGGCTCGCCCAGCGGTTGCCCTGGCGACGCGAGACGCGGTTGGACACGGCGGTGGCCGTTCCGGCGACAACGGCGGTGCGGGCCACCCCGCGGAGCAGTCCTGGCATGTCGACTCCTGTGTGGTCGGGGCAGCGCCGGTCCGCGGGCCGGCACTGCGGGGACGGGTCAGCTTCCGGTCGGAGTGGCCTCGCGTGCGCCGGGGTGCCAGAAGGCGGCGACGAGCAACAGCACGCCGAAGACGGCGATCTGCGCACCGAGGACCAGGGAGAGGACGAGCACGGTCGCCTCGGGCCAGAGGATGGCGAGCAGGCCGACGAACACGTTCACCGCGCCGGCGAGGGCGAGCCACCCCCAGCCGGGGATCTCGGCGCGACCGACCACGGCGATGCCGACCCGCGTCGCACCGTGGACGATGAGCGACAGGCCCGTGATGAGCGCCAGCGAGAAGAGGGTGATGCCGGGCCACACGATCGCGAGGACGCCCCCGAGCACCAGGACCGCACCCAGGACGAGCGAGCTCCACCGGCGCTGCTCCGCGCCGGCCCAGCCGACGGCGATCTCGAGCAGCCCTCCGACGACGAAGGAGAGACCGACCAGCAGCGCCAGGGTGCGCGCGGCGGCGACCGGCTGGAACAGCAGCACGATGCCCAGGACGACGGCGGCAAGGCCCAGCACGCCCACCAGGACGCGCACGCCGGTGTGCCTGCTCGGGGTCGAACCGGCGTAGTGGCTGGAGACGTTCGCGGTCATGCCGGCTCCTCCCCGGGCGGATCCATCGACGCCGACCCTGCCGCCCTCGGCCCCGGTCGACCTCATCCCCCGCGGATGACGCGGCCGCACGCCCCTGACCGGCACGGTCACGTCATGTCGATGCGTGTGGCCGCGGTAGCGACCGTGGTCGTCGGGGTGGGGCTCACCGCGTGCTCGTCGGACTCGGAATCGGGGACCTCCGCGGCGACCGCCACGACCCCCAGCGTGTGCGACTCCGCCGACGACCTGCGGACGTCGCTGGCCCAGCTGCGCGACGTCCAGGTGGTCCAGGAGGGCACCGGCGCACTGGAAGAGGCCTGGGCGACCGTCCAGGACGCCTGGGACCAGTTCGCGGACGCCGCCCGCACCGAGTACAGCGACGACGTCGACCGCGTGCAGGCCTCGGCCGACGGCGTCCAGGACGCGCTCGACGAGGCGCAGGACACCCCGTCCGCCGCCACGCTGAGCACGGCGGCCACCGCCACCGGGCTGTTCCTCCAGGATGCCGATGCCCTCGTGGACGAGACGGAGGCGACGTGCTGACCGTCGAACGCCCGGGACCTGCCCCCGAGGCCGCCACCACGCACGCGCGGCGACCGACCCCGAAGGAGCGGCGAGCCGCGGGCAAGGCCATCCGGGCGAGCGTGCCGCTCGCCGCGCACGCCGAGTTCTCCCGGACCCAGTCCTCGCCGGACCCGCTGACGCTGCTCGAGGAGCAGGCCGCCGACCGGCTCCCCGAGCTCGGGCCGATCCGGTACGGGCGCATGCTGCAGTCCCCGTTCGCCTTCTACCGCGGGGCCGCCCGGGTCATGGCTGCCGATCTCGCCGGCGCACCGCGGTCCGGCCTGACCGTGCAGATGTGCGGGGACGCGCACGTGTCCAACTTCGGCCTCTACGGGTCACCGGAACGACGGCTGGTGTTCGACGCCAACGACTTCGACGAGACCCTCCCGGGACCGTTCGAGCACGACGTCAAGCGGCTGGTCGCCAGCCTGGTGATCGCCGCGCGCGCCCAGGGTCTCGGCCGCAGGCAGCGACGCGTGCTCGCCGTGGCCGCCGGCGCCCGCTATCGGGAGGCGATGGCCCAGTTCGCCGGGCTCCGCGACATCGACGTGTGGTACTCGCACATCGACGCCGACGAGCTCCAGCTGAAGCTGGCCCCGCAGCTCGACGGCAAACCGCGCCGCCGGCTGGCGCGGGCGCTGGAGAAGGCGCGCTCCCGCGACACCCTCCAGGCCTTCGGCAAGCTCACCGAGGTGGTCGACGGCCGGCTGCGGATCCGCGCCGAACCGCCGCTGATCGTGCCGCTGCGGGACGTCCTCCCCCAGGCCGAGGAGCAGGACCTCGCCTCGGCGTTCCGCGGACTGATCCGGCAGTACCGGGGGTCCCTGCAGTCCGACCGCCGCACGCTGCTCGAGCGCTACTCGTTCGTCGACATGGCCCGCAAGGTCGTCGGCGTGGGCAGCGTCGGCACCCGCTGCTGGGTCGTCCTGCTGGTCGGCCGCGACGAGGACGACCCGTTGCTGCTGCAGGTCAAGGAGGCCTCGTCCTCGGTGCACGCGGAGTTCGTCGGCAGGAGCCGGTACACCAACCAGGGTCAGCGGGTCGTCGCCGGCCAGCGGCTGATGCAGCAAGCCACCGACATCTTCCTCGGCTGGCAGCGGACCACCGGCATCGACGGGATCCAGCGCGACTTCTACGTCCGGCAGCTGCGGGACTGGAAGGGCGCGATCGAGATCGAGGAGCTGCGTCCGGAGGGCCTGCAGAGCTACGGCGAGCTGTGCGCCTGGTGCCTCGCCCGAGCGCACGCGCGTTCCGGGGACCGCATCGCGATCTCCGGGTACCTCGGCTCCTCCGCGGGGTTCGAGGAGGCACTGGCCGACTTCGGGGAGACGTACGCCGACGCCAACGACGGCGACCACCGCCTCCTGGCCGAGGCCGTCGCCGCCGGTCGGGTGCAGGCGCACTCCGACCTCTGAGCGGCTCACCCGGCGCGGGTGACGCCGGTCCGGTCCCGCAGGGCGAGCATCCGGGCATGGACGCTGCCGCCCGAGACCGCCTGGAGCCGGAGCAGGGCGCCCCCGTCCCCGACCGGCGGGCCCTGCTCCTGGGCCTCGGCCGGACGTTGCTGACCGTCGTCGGCCTCCTCGTCCTCTACGGCACCCTGCCGCTCGACGGCCGGTTCGGCGCGCGGACCCTGCTCGCACTCGTCGCCGGCCTGCTGATCGTCGGTCTCCTCGTCGGGTGGCAGGTGCGGGCGATCCTGCGTTCCCGCCACCCCGCCATCCGGGCGGTGGAGGCGATCGCGCTGTCCCTCCCGCTGTTCCTGGTGCTCTTCGCCGCGGCGTACGTCGTCCTCGCGGGCACCGACCCGGACGCGTTCACCGAGCCGCTGAGCCGGATCGACAGCGTGTACTTCGTGGTCACGGTCTTCGCCACGGTCGGCTTCGGGGACATCTCGCCGGTCAGCGATGTCGCACGGGTCCTCACGTCGGTCCAGATGGTGGGTGACCTGGTGCTCATCGGACTGGTGCTCCGGGTCTTCCTCGCCGCGGTCGACCGACGCCGCCAGCGCCCGGAGGCGGACTCCGACGGCCTCCGCTGACCCGACGGGTCACGAGCCGAGGAGCTGGCCCTTCTCTCGACTGAACTCCTCGTCGGTCAGGACGCCGGCGTCGCGTGCCTCACCCAGCCGCACGAGCAGGTTGAGCCGGTCGTTGAGGGCCGAGACCGCCTCCGGCGTCAACGCGGTCCGCACCGGCGGCTCCGGAGCGGGCGCCGGGGGCGCCACCGTGTCGACCATGGTGAGGACCGACCCGTCCCTCGGGCTGCCGTCCGAGGACGGTGCCGCGACGGCGCGCGGGGACGGGACCGGGGACGCGACCACCGCCGACGGCACGGCAGAGGGGGTGCCGGGTGCGGCTGCGGACGTGGGCTCCGGCTCGCCGGTGACCGGCTCGGGGGCCCGGTTCTGCAGCCACTCCAGCGCGCCGAGGTAGAGGGCGACCAGCGCGGCGATCCAGATCAGCACCGACAGCGTCGGCTCGGGCCAGAAGAGCAGCACGACCGCGCCGATCACGATCCCGGTCCACCGGGCCGGGCCGAGGTGTGCGCGGACCTGCGCGCCGAGGCGGGCACTGCGCCGTGGCAGCTCCAGCCCGTCGGCGAAGGCCTGCGTCCACGCGGCGACCCGCCGGGTCCAGGGCTCCTCGGCGGCGGCGGCAGCGG
This sequence comes from Geodermatophilus sp. CPCC 205761, assembly GCF_051383655.1. NCBI lineage: Bacteria > Bacillati > Actinomycetota > Actinomycetes > Geodermatophilales > Geodermatophilaceae > Geodermatophilus > Geodermatophilus sp. CPCC 205761. The sequence goes on along the minus strand of NZ_JALPKQ010000029.1, from coordinate 49,358 downwards.
GCTGGTCCGGCGTCCCGCCCTCGGCCGCGAGCGCCCGCGCAGCCTGGGCGTCCGCGCGCCGGCGTCGCAGCTGCGCCTGGGCCGACGCGATCCCGCTCCGCACGCCGGCCACGACGCCGAGCCGGCCCCACACCAGGGTCAGCACGAGCACCAGGAGCACGGCGGCCAGCAGCCACAGCGTCCAGGAGCGCAGGCTGCCGGCCACGACGTCGTAGATCGCGCCGACGGCGTCCCGGTTCTGCGGGCGCACCTGCGGGAGGAGCAGCCCTCGGGTCACCCGGAGGGCGGCGAGCACCAGCAGGGTGAGCACCGTGGCGGTCACCGCCCACGCGCGCAGGGTGCGGCGACGCCGGCGGGAGATGCCGAGGGCGCCGGCGAGCGTGCCCAGGGCGATCAGCCCGAGCCACCACCACACCGACCTCAGCAGGTCGATCGCCGTGTACAGCTGCGGCGCGTCGGCCGGGGTCACGATCGTCACGCCCACGTCGTCCGGCAGCAGGTCCAGCACCTGGCCGGCGATGCCGTCCTGGGCCGCGGCGGGCACCAGGTCCTTCGCCTGCCCGAGGGTGAACTGCACCGGCTCCCCGCCGACGAGCTGGTCGTGGGCGGAGGTCATCGCGGCGGTCGTGAGCGGCCGGAACGGGTCGTTGGACAGCAGCCGCTGCACGCCCGCCGAGATCAGTGACCGGATGCCGTTCTCCACGGTCGGCCGGAACTGCTGCAGCCGCTCCGGCAGCACCGTCACGGCCTCGTCGATGGCGTCCTGCACCTGCGGCTGGGCCATCACGGTCTCGGTCACGCGCTCGGTGATGCGGGTCTCGACCTCTGGCAGGTCGACCATGGTCTCGACGTTGGTCACGAACGTCTCGGTGTCGACGACGTTCTGGCGCGTCCAGAGCGACACGCTGGCCAGGAGCAGCGTGAGAGCGCTCACCAGGATCAGCAGGCCGGTGACGAAGCGGCGCATCGGCTCTTCCTTCCCGCAGCAGGCGGGCGGGGCGCCCGGTCGACAGGGATGAGGCTGGTCCCGGGGGGCGCGCCGCTCATCACCCATCGGGGATGATGACCACGAGGGGTCGGCGCACGGCCGGCGGGCGGCCGGGCGATCTCCCTCGGCCAGCAGAGCGGCGACTCCCCGCAGGCGTGCACGCACGTGGCCCTCGTCGACGCCACGGTCACCCGCGATGCGGCGCTCGACGGACCCGGCCCCCGCTGCCCATCGCGGCGTCGTCCGCACGGGATGAGGACCGACGGCGCGGCCTCTCCCGAGGCTGGGCACCGTAAGCCCCCGCCCGCTCAGGAGGAGCCATGACACAGACCACCCCGGACAACGCACTCGGCCGCATCGCGCAAGGCGAGGCCCCGGTCCTCGAGACGCTCCTGGCGATGAACCTGGACGCGCTGGAGCGCTCGGGGCTCGACGACGAGACCTACCTGCTCGTCCGGCTGGCCGCCCTCGTGGCCATGGACGCCCCACCGGTCTCCTACCTGATCACCCTCGGCGTCGCCGAGGAGGCCGGGCTGACCGTCGAGAAGGCGCAGGCCGTCCTGGTCGCGATCGCCCCCGTCGTCGGCAGTGCCCGGGTGACCGCGGCGGCCGGCGCCATCGTGCGCGGGGTGCTGGGGGCGGCTGCGCTCACCGAGTCGGGCCTCCCGGAGTAGCGCACCGGGTGAGGCGAACCCTCTCGCCCCGGCGCCGGCTCAGAGAGCGGGTTCTCGGGACGCAGGCCGCGGGGCGGGGCCCCTCAGCGCTCGTCCAGCTCCCAGCCGTGGACCGTCAGCGCGTAGAGGGCCACGACGGCCAGCGCGATCATGATCGTCGACCACACGGGCGAGGCACCCAGGAAGCCGAGGTTCACGACCGCGCTGACGCCCGCGACGACGATGGCCGTCCGCCGGGCCCACCGGTGGCCGCCCCACAGGATCCCGGCACCGGCGGCGAGCGCGAGCAGCCCGCCCAGCAGGTGCGCCCACCCCCATGGGGCGTACCCCTGGATGACGAACAGCTCGTTGGTCCGGTAGGTGAAGTACTCGTCGCCCAGCAGGGCGACCACTCCCAGCAGTGCCCAGACCATGCCCAGTACCGCCATCACGCCTGCGCCGAAGTACCCACGGTCCTGCCACGCCGGCGACGGCCTCCGCGCCGTGGCCGGTGAGCCGCGTGAGGCCTGGGACATGACCTGTCCTCCAGAGACGACGGACGGGTTCGGGCCGGCCGGACGCCGCGTCGCGGGCCGTCCGGCCGGAGGTCAGGCGCGTCCCGCCGGCACCATGTGGCGGTACTCCTCGGGCGTGATGGCACCGCTCTCCAGCAGTCCGCGGGCCTTCGCGAGCTGCTCGGCCTCCGCGCCGGCCGCCACGGACCGGACGTAGGCATCGGTCGCGGCCCGCTGCTGCTCGATCGCGCTCGCGGACCGCTCGACCATCCCCCGGCCCTGTCCGATCAGGTAGATGAACACCCCGAGGAAGGGCAGGACGAGGGTGAGGACGACCCAGCCGGCCTTCGACCAGCCGCCGATGTCGCGACGCGTGAACAGGTCCCCGTAGACGCGGAACAGCAGCATGAACCACAGGACCCAGCTGAAGATGATCAACGAGGTCCAGAACAGGTCGAGCAGGGGCATCGTTCCTCCTCGGAAGAGGGAGCTGTGGCAGATCGTGGCCACAGCGTCCCGTCGGCTCATCACCCCGACGGGGTGACGAGGTGCTCAGTCGCCGCGTTCCCGCGGCGCGTCGGGCAGCCTGGACAGGGCGGCCGTCAGGAAGGGGCCGACGAGGCGGTCGGCACTGTCGGCGCCGACGGCGATCTCCAGCTCACCGGCGTCCCTCAGGGTGAACCGCAGGGCGACCGGGTGCGCCCCCAGGCCACGGACCTCTCCCGGCTCGAGGGCCCGGACGGTCACGTCCCCGGCAACGCCGACAGGGAGCGGGTCCAGCCACAGCCGCAGCGCGCCGGCCCGGATCAGCAGCACGTCGCCGACCCAGGTGGCCCGTGTGCGCCGCAGGCGCCACCGCGCGCGGTCCCGGCGCCAGCCGGCGGCCGGCGGTCCGACGCGACAGGGGAAGGACGGCAGGCGGCGGGCGTAGCGGACCCTCCCCCACACCGTCAGGACGGCGAGGGTCAGCAGCACGGACGCGGCAGACCCGATGAGCACGGTCACCCCGGACGCCGCCAGGACGGGGGACACCGTCGCTCACGGGGAGCCGGTGTCGGACGGCTCCGGTCCCGCGGTGCGGACCTCCAACAGGTCCAGTCCCAGGCTGCGCAGCCGTTGCAACATGCCGTGCAGCCCCGGTTGGTCGGTCGGTTCCGTCCGCAGGATGGTCAGTGGCGGTTCCTCGCCGAAGTCCTCCGCGCCGATCTCCTCGAGCAGTTCGGCCGAGACTGGTCCACGCACCCGAAGCTCGTACACCTGACGTCCCATTCTGCGCGCTCCCTAGTGATCGGTGCGGGCTCGTGATCGGTGCGGGCACCATTCCGCAGGGCCCTGCCCCGAAGCCGCTCCGCCGGCCGAACCGCCGGGACGTCCGGCCCCGGGACGGTTGGCGGGTCCGATTCGATGGGCGGAGCCTCGTCCACCCCGGCGTCGGCGGCCTCCTCCAGCCCGGATGAGGCGAGCCTCTGGTCGCTCGACGGGCGTCGGCCACCGGTCGGCGGCAGGTGGTCGTCCCACCTCCGGTCCGGACCGGGCGTCCGGCCCCGCGCCGTCGGCATCACCGCCGGCCGGGCGCTGCGGCGGGACCCAGTCATCCAGGCGGGACGATGGTCGCCGGCCGGCTGGTCCTCATCCTGAGCAGGACGCATCTCTCACGGAGGTAGACCATGACCACGGCCGCTGACGACTACCCGCTCGTCGACCTGATGTGGACGTTCGTCCTCTTCTTCGCGTTGATGGTCTACTTCTGGCTGATCATCACGGTCTTCGGAGACCTGTTCCGACGACACGACCTCTCCGGCTGGGCCAAGGCCGGCTGGATCGTCTTCGTCCTCGTGGTGCCGTTGATCGGCTCGCTCACGTACCTCGTCTCGCAGGGACGCTCCATGGGCGACCGCGACGTCCGGCAGGTCCAGCAGGCGAAGCAGCAGACGGACGCCTACATCCGGTCGGTGGCTGCCCCTGGCTTCCACGGTGTCGACGAGATCGCCCGCGCGAAGGAGCTGCTCGACAAGGGCGCCATCAGCGAGGAGGAGTTCCAGCAGCTCAAGCGGCGCGTCCTCGTCTGAGCCCGGGGCCCACCACCCTGGCCCATGATCCAGCCGCGGACGGAGGGCCGCAGGATGACCGCACCACGGGACACCCTCTTCCGCCGGTCGCTGCGCCGGTTGACGCTCGGCTCCGGGCCGCTCAAGCGCCGCTCGGACCGGATCGAGGTGATCGGCCGGCTCGCCGTCGTCCTGTCGTTCCTCGTCGCCCCGCTGCTGGCCGTGGTCGCGTCGACCGCGACGACGGCGCACCTCCAGGCGGCCGCGGCCGCCCAGGCCGCGGAGCGCTCTCGCACCCACGCCGTCGTGCTGGTGGACGCTCCGGGACCGTTGCGGCCCGGGGGTGACGCCTACGGTGTCCCCTCGACCGACGACCCCTCGCCATCGGTGGTCCCGGTACGGGCCGCATGGTCAGCGCCCGGTGGGATCTCCCGGGAGGGCGTCGTGCTGGTGGAGCCCCGCACGCCGGTCGGCACGGCGGTGCCGGTGTGGGTCGACGGGGAGGGGCGCCTCACCTCGGCACCGCTCGACCAGGCGAGCATCTCGGTGTCGGCGACCGCGATGGGTCTGTTGCCGCTGATCGGCGTCCCCCTGGCGACCTGGACCCTCCACGTCTTCCTCGCGATCGCCCTGGACAACCGCCGGGAGCGCGCGTGGGAGGACGAGTGGGCCGCGGTCGAGCCGGACTGGAACTCCCGGCTCCTCTAAGAGCCTGCGGGATGAGGGGCAGGGCGCCTCGTGGCAGTCTTCGCTGCAGTGCGGTCAGCAGCCAGGGGTGCGACAGAGAGGTCGCCCTGCCCGCGGCTCACGGTGGTGCGGCGGGTGGCGTGAGTCACGTGTTCAGCGCCCAGCGTCCGTCGGTGCCTGTCAGGCCGGGGATGAGCAGTCTGCGAAGGTCGGGCGCAGCGACCCGCGGGTGCAGCCAGGCGTCGTTGTCTGCCACTCCACGGTAGGACTCGCCGGTGGCCGCGGGTGAGCCAGGCGATGCTGCGTTCGTCCATCCTCCGGGTCGGGCACGTACTCGACGTCCTGCCCGTCGACCAGGGCCGCCCGGGCGGCCTCGTCCCAGGCGATCCGCGGCTTGCCGGTGAGAAGTAGTCGTGCCCCGCGGCGGTGCCCGCCGCGGTCGCGACCAGCTCGGCGCCGCCGGGTTGCGACCGACCCGGCGGATCGCCGCGTCAGCTGGGTGACGGAGTCCTGGGTGGCCATCGCGTCCTCCAGCACCGTGAGGTCCAGCGCCCGCCGCGTTCGCACCGACAGGTCACCGGTGGGGGCCACGACCTCCCGGACCGCGTCGAGGATCCGCTGCGGCCGCCTCGAGGCGGCCAGCCGGCGTCGCCAGTAGGTCAGCACCGTGGGATGGACCCGGCCGTGGCCACCGGCAGCCCGCAGGCGGCCCCGTTTCACCGCAGAGTGGTCATCGATCAGGGAGTGGTCGTAGCCGTCGCCGACTTCGGTGGCCCGGTCGTGGCTGGCGCTCCCGGCGCCGCAGCCGGTGCGCGCCGGCCACCACCATCGGGGATGCGCGGTCCGAGCAGCGGTGGGGAACCGACCTTGACCGAGCTCGTCGGGTCGACGTCCGGACCGCACGTGGAGCGCACCTGCTGAGGGCGCCCCGTTCCACGCGGCCGGGAGATCTGCTCTCGGCCGATGCCGCATGGCTCCACGGGCACCGCCCGGCCGGCCCCAGCACACAGGGCGAGCCGGACGGCGCCCGGTCCGATCCGGAGGAGGGGCGGGGAGTGCCCGTGCCGTGGCCGGCGTCAGCCGACCGGTGCCCCCGGCGGAGAGGCGGGCACCGAGCCCACCGACTCCTCGGCCTCGACGGCGTCGAGGGCCGCGACGAGTGCCTGCACCGGGATGTGACCCGAGGCCACGAGCTGACCGCCGGAGCGGCGGAGCGCGGCGGCGAACGGGGTCGCCCAGACGTTCTCGTAGACGAGCACGCCGGCCGCCGTGCCGGGGTCGAGCGCCGCAGCGGCCTCGGCGACGTCGTCGGGCCCGAGGAGACCCGACGCCGCGCCGTCGAACAGCGCCGCCTCCAGGACCTTCATCTGGTCCAGGTCGACCTGGGTGAGCGTCGTGACGACGCCGTCGTGGTCCTTGCGCAGGAACACGAGGTCGAGGATGCGGATGATCCCCCGGTCGACCAGGTCGACCAGCAGGGGAAAGGCCTCACCCGTCATGCGGTCGGTCGGGAACGCCACCACGATGTAGTCGATCGGGCCCATCTGGTCGAGGTCGGAGGGCTGCTGTTCGAGGTCTACGGTCATGTCTCCCCCAGCTGACGAGGAACGGGAGCGGACGCCGCCCACCGTTCTGGAACCTGCGGACGGCGCACGTCACCCGCGGCGGACGATCCGGCTTCCACCGAGGCCACCGCGGCGGCCCGGGCGCACACGACGACACCTGCACTGCCGTGCACGGCCCGGGCGGGTGTCGCTCGTCGTCGACCGCCGATCACCGGGGACGACCGGTCCATGAGGAGGTGGCAGCGGTCTGGGTCACCGCCTGACGTCCCGCCCGTGGACCACGATCGCGTAGATCACGATCACATCGATGGTGATCATGATGGCCGACCACAACGGGTAGGCCGAGATGAACGTCATGTTCACCAGCGCGCTCAGGCAGGCGATCACGACGCCGACCACGCGGGCCACCATGTTCCCCGCGAGGAGTCCCAGCCCGGTGAGGACCCCGACGATGCCGATCGTCGTGTGGATCCAGCCCCAGGTATTGTAGTCCACGTCGACGATGAGGCCCGCTGATGTGACCGCGTAGAAGCCGTCGTCGAACAGGGCCACGAGCCCTTCGATGATCTGGAAGGCGCCCAGCATGATCAACATGACGCCACCGAAGACCACCCAGCCGGCCCAACCCGACGTCGGTTCGCCGTAGGGGACGGCGGTCTCCGTGGATCTGCGATGCGAGGTGTCCGTCATCTGCCTGCCCTCCGAGGTCCGAGCCTGGCTCCGGCCGCCCCTGATCTGGAGACGGTCGGGCGAGGTCCTGATGGTGTGCGTCGACAGCGTGGGGACCCGGGCGGCCACCCCGCATCGTCCGCCCCGCATGAGACCGAGGACGACGGCGGGACCGAACTCTCCCCCAGGCGGGAGGATCCGCCGCGACGTCCTGCGGTGTGGGCTGCCCCCGCGGCCCGGGACTGCTCGATCGGTAACGACGTCCCCGCGCGCGAGGACGGAGGTCTGCGCATGCCGTCGGCCGGTTCCGACTCGCGAGCAGGTGATGACGCCTCAGCGGAGGCGCGACCGCGCCTGACCCGGGCCCGGGCGCGCGCGACCGGCGTCGCGGAGCGAGGCCGGCAGCGGGCGGCGGCCGCGGCCGAGCGCGCGCGGTCCGGGACCGTCGGCTCCGTGCGGGTCCGGATGCGCGATCTCCGGACGAGTCACCACGCCCTCGTCTTCAGCGCGCTGGGCATGGTCCTCTTCGTCCCGGCGATGATCACCTTGGCCACTGTGCTGCCGCTCGGCAGCGACCACGGTCTCGCCGACCGGATGGCCCACCACATGGCGCTGTCCGCGGAGGCCAGGGCGTCCGTCCGGGAGCTCTTCGCCACCGACGACACCGTCCGCACGGCGACCTCGGCCTTGGGCACCGTCGTCACAGTGCTCGCCGCCTACGCCTGGCCGGCCGAACTGCAGCGGTTCTACGCAGCCGTCTGGGAGCTGCCCGACCTGGGCTGGCGACACCTGTGGCGACCGCTGGTGTGGCTGGGCTCGCTCCTGGCGGTCCTGGCCACGGTCGCGGCCGTGGGCAGCCTCGCCGGCGGGGTCGCGGGCGCGCTCCTGACCGCCGTGCTGTGCTCACCGCTCGTCGTCCTGTGGGTCTGGTGGATGCAGCGGTTCCTGCTCGCCGGGCGCGTGGGCTGGGCAGCGCTGCTGCCGGGCGCGCTCGTGACCGCCGGCGGCCTGGCCGCGGTCAGCGTGGCGACGAGCGTCTACCTGTCGCGCGCGGTCGTCTTCAACGCCGAGCGGTACGGGCCCATCGGCGTCGTCTTCGTGCTGATGTCCTGGCTGACCTGGTTCAGCGTCGTGCTGCTCGGAGGTGCCGTGGTCGGCCACCTCCTGCACCTCCGGCGGATCGACTCATCGGGCTGAGCAGTCCCTGGGGGGCCGGGCCCCCGTCCTCGGGACGAGCACCGGCCCCCGGCGTGGTGTCGTCCGCCGACCGGCCGTGCTCGGTCTCCGCCCGGAAGGGGACGACGACGCCGTCCTCGGCCGGGGTGGAGTCTCCGGTGTGCTGGTGGCACTCCCCCTCCGGGATCGGCGCCGGACCCCGGCCCCGGCGTGGTGGTTCGGGGCACCGGCGGATCTCCAGGACCTCCACGTCGCCCTCGATCAGCCGGTCGAGCACGTGGGAGAGGTCACGGTCGGCGGGGACACGGAACCGGTACAGCGTCTGGCGCGGCACCGCGGTCGATGTCACGGGGACCCGGAAGGTGGCGCACGCCGCATTGCTCACGAGCGTTCCCACACGGACCTCGTATCGGGTGGAAGCCGCCTCCATCACTACCGCCCCTCCATGACGTCTGCCCTCCATGCCATGTGCACCGACGTGAGGCCTCTGCCTGAGGTGGGTCCTCGGCCGGGACCTCTCCTGTTGGTCGTTCCGCTCGCGACGCTCCCGGGTGGGACGGAGCCGGGCCTCATCCGCAGCGCACGAGGCCCGGCGGCGCCCCTCAGAGGAGGCCGTGCTCGCGCGCCTTCCGGACCGCCTGGTTGCGCCGGCTCACGGCGAGCTTGCGCAGGATGCTGCGGATGTGTGTGCGCACCGTGTTCACCGAGACGAACATCGTGGCCGCGATCTCGGCGGTGGAGAGCATCTCCGCCAGATGGCGGAGGACCTCCAACTCGCGCTCGCTCAGCTCCTGCACCACCTCGGACGCCGCCGGCGCCGCGGCCCTCTCGCCGGCACCGACCGGCTGCGCCCCGCTCGACGGGTTGAGCCACGCGCCGGGCGCCTGCAGCCGGGGGTGGGTGCGCAGCAGGCGGCGCGCCTGGGGCGGCGTGTCGACGAACGGCCAGCGGAGGAGCTCGGGGCGGGCGCGTTCGAGTGCAACCGCGAGCTCCTCGGCCGCGGCGGTCACGAGACCGCGCTCCAGGAGCTGGCAAGCCCGGACCACCGTCGACTCCACCATCTCCGCGGCCGACCCTCCGGGCTGCTCGCCGAGCGGCACGTCGATCGCTGACGTCCCGGCGGCGAGGCTCACCGACGCCTGCAGGCGCCGGCTCCACGGCTCGTCGCGGCCCCGGTCCCGCAGCATGACCAGTCCGTCCTCCACGTGCCCGCGTGCCATCGCCAACCGCACCACCTCGGTGACCACCTGCTCCGCGACCCAGCGCGGCAGGGGCGGACCCTCCAGGTGGGGACGCAGCACCTGCTCCGCCAGCTCGTACTCGTGCCGCAGCCGGAAGTGCTGACCCTGCAGCACGGCTTGCAGCGCGCCGTGCCCGATCGCATCGGGGTGGGCGGCCCGTTCCCGCGCCCGGGCCCGTCCCAGCCACTCCCGCGCCTCGACCAGCGCGTAGCGGCGGAGGTGGACCCAGGCCAGCGCCGTCGCGGCGGCCGGGTCGAGCGCGGACTCGTCCGCGCCCTCCTCGGCGGCGAGCGCCTCTGCCTCCAGGGCGAGCCGGGCGGCCCGGGTGAGGTGCCCCTCGAGCGCCTCGAGGAGCGCGAGGTTGCCGACCGCACGGCACCGGAGCCGGCGCGCGCCGGCAGTGTGCGCCGCGGCCGCCGCCGCACGCAGCACGGGCAGCAGCTGGCGGGTGGGGGCATTGGTCCCGAGGACGGCGAGCGAGCGCAGGTGGCTCAGCACCGCCATGGCCTCGTTGCGCGCCCGTTGCTGGTGGTCCGGGAGCTCGGCGACCAGGGCGGCAGCGGCGTCGAGACGGGTGAGGAACGCCGTGGACGCGCCGTCCGTCCCTGCGCCGTCCGTCCCCGCACTGTCCGTCCCTGCACCGGCGGCCAGGCAGGCGAGGGTGGCCGAGATGCGCAGCGGCAGCCGGTTGCCGTCGTCCTGCGCGCCCATCGACACGGCGAGGTCGGACGGTGCCGGGTGGTCGCCTCCGGCGAGGGCGGCGACCACCCGGATGACCGCGGCTTCGGCGCCGCGCAGACCGGGCGGGAGCGACTGCAGCCCGCGCATGGCCGTGTCCGTGCCGTGCGCCAGCAGGCGCGGGACGAGGAGGTCGTCGATGAGCAGGCGAGTGGCGAAGCCCCAGTCCTCCGCGGCGACGGCGTGTCCCACCGCCCCCTGCGTCCGGCCGGCCGCCGCGTACCACGCGGCACACGTCCGGTGCAGCCCGGCGAGCTCTCCCGGGTGCTCGTAAGCGAGCTGGGCCTGCAGCATCTCCCGGAACAAGGGGTGCACGCGGAAGCCGCCGGGGGAACCCGGGGACTCCTCGACGAAGGCGTTCGCCCGCGCCAGCCCCGCGAGAACGCGCCGGGTGTTGCGGCGGCCAGTGAGCTGATCCACCAGGGCGGGCCACAGCTCCGGGGTCACGCTCGTGCGGAGCAGGACACGCCGGACGCTGGCCGCTTGACCCTCCAGGACCTCCGCGAACAGGTACTGCGCCACGCTGCCGTCGTCGTGCGCCAGCGACGTGACCAACCGCTCGGGTGGCACGCCCTGCTTGAGGGGGGCAGCGGCGAGCCGGAGGCCGACCGCCCAGCCCTCCGCCTCCGCACACAGGTCCCGCGCGACCTCCGCCGTCACCGAGACGCCCATCGCGGCGAGCAGGGTGCGGGTCTCCTCCGGAGTGAAGCTCAGCTGGTCACTGCGGATCTCCGACAGCGTGCCGGCGAGCCGGTACCGGTGCAGAGGGAGCAGCGGGTCGGCCCGCGTGCACACCACCAGCCGGAGCCGGCTGCCCGCGCGTTGCAGGAGCAGGTCGAGGCCGGCGGCGATGGACCGGTCGGTGATGTGGTCGCCGTCGTCGAGGACCAGCACGATCGGGCGGGGGCACGCGGCGATGTCCGCCACCAGGCGCGGGATCAAGGAGGCGGCCGGCGGCTTCCCCGGGATCAGCGCAGCGACCTCGGTCAACCGCACGCCGCCGCGGGCCAGGGCCTCGACCACGTAGCTCCAGAACGTGGCCGGGTCGTCGTCGTACTCGTCCAGCGCCACCCATGCGATCGGCCGTCCGGCCCCCTGGCTCTGACGCCACGAGGACGCGAGGACGGTCTTGCCCGAACCCGCGGGACCGCTGATGAGGGTGAGCGGGGACCGCTGCACCTCCCGTGTCAGCAGGTCCAGCAGGCGCCGGCGGAGCACGGTCGCGTGGGCCGGCTCGGGCGGCGCGAGCTTCGACGCCAGCAGCGCCAGGCCCTGCTGTTCGGCCGGCCCAGCCGGCTCTGCCATCGGGTCGGGAGCTCCCGCGGTCGACAGCCTCGTCACACGCACCCCCCGAGCTGCTCAGGAATCGCGTCCGTCCCGTTCCGTCCGCGGCCAGCTCGTGCCTCGGACTGCTGACCACCAGCGTCGCGAACGGCGATCGCTGCGGTCGGGGTCGGACGTCACGCGGTCGGGGTCGATTCGTCACGGCGCGGATCTGCTCCGCCGGGGCCACGTCGGCCCATCCGCGAGCATGGCCCGACCACCCCGGTGACCATCTCACCCATACCGGATGAGGGAGCCTCGCCTCCGCTTCACGATGCTGACGGCTCCGACGGACCAGGAGGCCGCATGAGTGGGGCAGCGGACGGCGGTCCACAGTGGCCGTGAATCGTGTGCACCCACCCCCGGGTGGGACCCGACGAGCCGGCCCGCCGGGTCCCCCGCGTGGCCCCGCGCTGCCGGCCGCCGGCAGCGCGGTGGACGACGCGGTGAACGGCGCCTACGCGGTCCTGGCGGTCGCGGCCGCACTCGCGCGGTGGGCCGCGGAGGCGGCCGCCGTCCACACGCGTCGCAGCCTCCTCCCTCGCCTGCCGTTCATCCGGCAGGACCCGGTCCGCCGGGCGTTGCACGGACCGGTGGCTCACGTGCTGGCGCATCCAGCGGCTGCCGCGGTGCGGGCCGTCACCGCGGCGGCGGACGAGCTGGTCCCCGACGTGGCCCGGGCGGTGCTCGCCCGGGTCGACGTCCCGAGCCTCGTCCGCGAGTTCGTCGACCTGGACCGGCTGGCCGCGTTGCTGGACGTGGACGGGATCGTGGCGCGGGTCGACCTCGACGCTGTGCTGCAACGGGTCGACCTGGACGCGCTGGTCGACAGGGTCGACGTCGCCCGGGTGATCGACCGGGTCGACCTCGACGAGGTCGTGGCCCGGGTCGACCTGGACCAGGCGGTGGCCCGGGTGGACCTGGACGCGCTGGTCGACAAGGTCGACGTCGCCCGGGTGATCGACCGGGTCGACCTCGACGAGGTCGTGGCCCGGGTCGACCTCGACCGGGCGGTGGCCCGGGTGGACCTGGACGCGCTGGTCGACAAGGTCGACGTCGCCCGGGTGATCGACCGGGTGGACCTCGACGAGGTCGTGGCCCGGGTCGACCTCGACCGTGCGGTGGCCCGCGTCGACCTCGACGGTGCGGTGGACCGGGTCGACATCGACCGGGTCATCGCTCGCACCGACGTCGTCGGCCTCGCCCACTACATCGTCGAGGAGATCGACCTGCCGGGTCTGCTGCGAGCCTCGACGGGCTCGGTCACGGGCGAGGTGGTGCGCGGCGTTCGCGACCAGGGCGTGGACGCCGACCGGGCCGTCGAGCGGGTCGTGGACCGACTGCTGCACCGCAGCGGCCGGCGCACCGCGACCAGGCCCGCTGAGGACGGCACTCCAGGGGGTGCACCGTGACCCGCGCAGCGGAGCGCTCCTCCTACCCGTGGCACGACGGCCCGCACCCGGCGGGCGGCGTGGACGCGGTCCGGGCATCGGTCCGCGGGCGCCGCGCCGGCGTGGTCACGCGCTGCCTGGCGAACGTCGTCGACGCCGCGGTGGTGCTGCTCGTCCTGGCCGGTGGCTACGCCGTCTTCGCGGCGTCCCGTTTCCTCCTGTCGCCGACGAGCTTCCGGTTCCCCGCCCCGTCGCTCTCGCTCCTCATCATGGTGGGACTGGGGGTGCTGGCGGTCTACTTCGCCGTCACGTGGGCGGTGGTGGGCTCTACCTACGGTGACCGGCTGCTCGGGCTCCGCGTGGCGGACGACGAGGGTGGGAGGCTGGGTTGGGGCCGCGCGTGCGCACGAGCGGTCCTCTGCACGGTGTTCCTCCCGGGCCTGCTCTGGGTGCTGCTGAGCAAGGAGAACCGCTCGGTCCAGGACCTGGTGGTGCGTTCCTCGGTCATCTATGACTGACGGACACGGACCGGCGCGGAACGAGGCCGAGGCCGAGGGAGCTGAGCCGGAGGTCCGCGGTCCCCTCCCCCTCTGGCTCACCGTGGTGCTGGGTGTCGCGGGCACCGCCATCGCGTTGTGGGGTCTCCACGCCGCCTCCGCGATCCTCGGTCCGGTCGTCCTCGCGTTCGTCCTGGCCGTCGTCGTCCACCCGCTCATCGGTGCGCTGGTGCGTCGAGGGATCCGGAGGGGGGTCGCGGTCGCGGTCGCCGTCGTGGTCGTCGACGGCGGGTTGATCGCCTTCGCCGTCGCCCTCGCCGTCTCCATCGGCCAGTTCGCGACCGTGCTGCCCCAGTACTCCGCCGAGTGGCGGGCGCTGGTGGACGGCGTCCGCTCCCTGCTCGTCGGGGCGGGGGTCGGCCCCGAGCAGGTGGCGGACATGCTGCCGTCGGTGGAGCTGCAGTCGGTACTCGCGGTCGTCGGGGACCTCCTCGCGGGCATCGCCGGCTCGGTCGGCGCCCTGTTCCTGCTGCTGGCGACGGCGCTGTTCATGACCGTCGAGGCGGCCGGGCTGCCGGAGCGCCTGGCGGCGGTCCCAGGGACCACGCGTCTTCGCGCGGCACTCGGGGACTTCGCGCGGTACACCCGTCGCTACGTGGTCGTGACGACGGTCTTCGGCCTCCTCGTTGCCGTGGTGGACACCCTGGCGCTGATCGTCCTCGGGATCCCGTTGCCCCTCGTGTGGGGCCTGCTGTCGTTCCTGACCAACTACGTCCCCAACATCGGCTTCTTCCTCGGGCTGGTGCCGCCCGCGCTGCTGGCGCTGCTGGTCGGGGGCCCCGGACTCGCCGTCCTCGTGATCGTCATCTACACCGTCGTCAACTTCCTCCTGCAGTCGGTCCTCCAACCTGTGGTGGTCGGGAGCGCCGTCAACCTCTCGGTCACGCTGTCGTTCCTGTCCGTCATCGTGTGGACGGCGGTCCTGGGTCCGATGGGCGCGATCCTCGCGGTCCCGCTGACCCTGTTCCTGCACGCGGTCCTCATCGGGCAGGACCCGGACCGCCGGTGGGCCAGGACCCTCCTCGCGGGCCCGTCCGGCACCGCGACGACCGGGGGACGAGGCTCCGCGTGGCGCCGCCCCGGCCGGCCGGCACCGGCTCGTCGTGACGGGGAGGACGGCGGCGAGCCGGGAGAGCCGGTCCGACGCGGGCATCAGCCGAGCCGGATGAGCGGCACGGCCCCCGCCGCGCCGGGCGATCGGATCGCGGGAGCGTGAGGGCCCCGTGTCGTCTGCCGAGGACGATGCCGCCTGCCCGAGGTGGCGTCACGCTGGACTCTCCGAGCGGCATCCGAAGCGGCCGCTCCGACCCCCGGAAAGCGACACGACACCACCACCAGCGGGAGTCCCGCCATGACAGCGCCCGCGCCGCCCCTGGAGGGTTTCGCCCTCCTCGACCGGCTCATCCTGGAAGCCTTCACCGATCTCCGCTCGGCCCGGGCCGCGGCAGCGCGGGCGGGCAACCGCCAGAACCTCGACCTCCTGACACGGGCCGAGGAGCACCTGAACGCGTTGCTCGAGTACCGCCACGCCGCCGCGCGCCGGTTCCCCCCGGTGGGGGTCGGCCTGGCGGCGGAGCCCCGCGGCCGCCGCACCCGACCGCGGTGACCCTCCGACCTGGCGGCCCGTCCTCGTCCACCACGGGCGAGGAACTCAGCCGCCGCCTCCGTAGTACTCGGTGAACAGGAGCTGAGACCATGTCCGAGTCTGCACCCGACGAGATCGTGGCGACGCCGGTGCCGGACGCGATGCCCGTGCTCAACCGGGGCAAGCACCGGAACCCGTCCCGGGGCGCGTGTTTCATGGAGTACACGGCGCTGCTGGCCGGCGAGCCCTTCACCGACCAGCCCCGCTGCGTGGACGGTCAGCTGGCCGACGTCCTCCGCGTCTCCAACGACCTGCTGTCGGACGTCGACCGCCACCTCCTCGTGCCGCTCCTCGGGCGGGCCATCGGCCTCGCGGTCGTCCCCCCGCCGCCGGGCCCGACGGGGTACCGGCGCGCCGCGCGCCGGTACCGCCGCGAGGTGGTGGATCCGTACCGGGAGCGGACCGCACGGTTGCGCCGCGAGGCGACGCGCCGGTTCGTGGCGACGATCGGACCGTCGTCCTCACTGGCCACGAGGGCCTGGTCCGGGCGCAGCGGAGAACTGTCCTGGGCGTTCTGGGAGCTCATGGCCGAGCCGTCCCTGCTGCCCACGTCGCCGGAGTACGTGCGAGAGCTCATCCACCGTCTGCACGTCCTCCACGACTGCTACGAGCGGGCCATGGACGACCTCGGCCTCCCGCGCGCGGCGCCGACCAGGTGCGTGCCGGCCGACGAGGGCTCGACGGTCGGGACGTGACGTCCGGACCCTCCTGCGGATCGGCTCAGCGGCGGGCAGCGGCGTACCGCCGCAGGAAGACGGCCTCCGTGAGCGCCAGGTCGGCGATCTCCTCCGGGGCCACGCTCTCGTTCGGCGCGTGGATGGAGGCCGACGGCTCCTCCACCCCGATCAGCACGATGTCCGCTCCGGGGTAGGTGTCCGCGAGGACGCTGCAGAGCGGGATCGACCCGCCCTGACCCAGCTCGACGACCGGCCTGCCGTACACGGCCTGCATGGCGGCGGCCATCGCCCGGTGCGCGGGTCCGTCCGTGCTCGCTCGGAAGGGCGGGCCGGAGGCCTGGACCTCCGCCGTCACCCGGACCTGCCAGGGCGCGACCTCGTGCAGGTGGTCGACGAGGGCGGTCCCCGCCTGCTCGGGAGCGACCCCCGGGGGGATGCGCAGGTTCAGCCGCGCGCTGGCCCGGGGCACGATGGCCGCGGCCGACCCGACGACAGGAGGGCAGTCGATGCCGACGATGGTGATCGCCGGCCGCGTCCACAGCATGTCGGCGACCGTTCCGTCGCCCACCAGCGAGACGCCGTCCAGGACGCCGGCCTCGCGTCGGAACCTCTCGGCCGGGTAGGGCGCACCGGTCCAGACGCCCGTGCCGGGCAGGCCGTGCACGGTGGTGTTGCCTCTCTCGTCCCGCAGCGTCGCCAGCATGGCGACGAGCGCCGCCAGGGCGTCGGGTGCGGCGCCACCGAAGATGCCGGAGTGCCGCTCCGTGGCCAGGGCCTCCACCGTGACGACGACGTCGACCGTGCCCCGCAGGCTGACGGTGACCGCGGGGTGCCCCACGGCGGCGTTGCCGGTGTCGGCCACGACGATGGCGTCCGCCCGGAGGAGGTCGGCATGGCCGGGGACGAACGCCTCGAGTCCCCCGGTGCCCTGCTCCTCGGATCCCTCGACGACCAGGACGAGGTCGACCGGGACGTCGTTCCCCAGTGCCCGCAGGGCGGTCAGGTGGACGACGACGTTGCCCTTGCAGTCGGCCGCGCCGCGGCCGTACCAACGGCCCTCGACCTCGGTGAGGCGGAACGGTGGGGTGCGCCAGGCCGTCTCGTCCAGCGGGGGCTGCACGTCGTAGTGGGCGTACAGCAGCACCGTCGCGGCGTCCGGATCGCCACACGGCCGTGCCCCGATGACCGCGTTGCTCCCGTCGGGTGTCTCCACGAGCCGCACGTCGGCGAAGCCGACACCGGCGAACCGGTCGGCCACCCACTGCGCCGCGCGCAGGCACTCCTCGGGCGGGAACAGGCGCGGGTCGGCGACCGACGGGATGGCGACGAGCTCCGACAGCTCCTGGCGCACTGTCGGCATCAGCTCGGCCACGCGGGCGCGCAGGCGCTCGACCTCGCCCGTCGCGGTGCTGTCCGGGAGGGTCACCTGCCGTCGACTCACGCGGGGACGGCCGGCCGGAACGGCTGGACGTCGTGCTCCCCTCGCCGTACGAAGCCCCACGAGCCCTCAGGGACCTCGTTCCACGCGCCGGGGAGGTCCCGCAGCGGCTCGGAGACGATGAGGCGGGTGTCCGTGCCCAGGCCGTCGAGGACCTCCAGCTCCGGGTACAGCCGGCGCAGCTGGGAGATCTCGGTCGAGTAGTAGAGCGAGCTCGTGTCCTTCTCGCTGGAGTAGCGGAAGACCCAGACGGACTCGCCGTCGGTCGTCGCCACGGTCATGTGCACCGGGTGCTCGATCCCGTGGCGCCGGCCGACGTCCTCCACGAGGCCCACGGCGCGGGCGACCGCAGCGGGCGGGTCGTCGGTCAGTCCGTGGGTGAGCGCGAGGTAGAACAGGGTCTCGGTGTCGGTCGACCCCTCGATCCCCGGGTACAGCGACGGGTCCACCTGCATCACGAGGTCGTGCTTGACCTCCTGGAACCCGGCGAGGGACCCGTTGTGCATCCACAGCCAGCGCCCGTACCGGAACGGGTGGCAGTTGCTGCGCTGCACCGGCGTCCCGCTCGAGGCTCGGACGTGCGCGAACAGCAGCGGCGTCCGGATCTGGCCGGCGACCTCGCGCAGGTTCTCGTCGTTCCACGCCGGATGGGTGCTCTTGAACACCGCCGGCGTCGTACCGCCACCCTCGCCGTACCACCCGATGCCGAAGCCGTCCCCGTTCGTGGTGAAGCCCCCGAGCTCGGCGTGCAGGCTCTGGTCGATGATCGAGTGCCGCGGCCGGTAGAGCAGGTCGTGGGCGAGGATCGGGTCCCCGAAGTAGGCCATCCACCTGCACATCGCTCCCACGCCCTCTCGACGTCACGACTCGGACCAGGGCGCCAATGGACCACCTGGCGGCGTCCGGCGCGTCACTCGGCGAGGGTGAGCAGGCTCTCCGGGGCGTGCCCGTGTCCCTGGTCGGGTGCGGGCCTACGCGTGGCCCGGATCGTCCGGGTCCTGCACGCGTGGACCGCTCCGGTGTCGTGCCAACCCCTCACCGTCGCCGATGCCCCTGCGGGTGAGCGCCCGCTCGTACCGGGATGCCAGCGGTGCAGCGGTGAGCCCGTGCGCGAGGACGCTGAGGAGCACGGTCACGCCGATGATCGCGACGGCCCCGTCGGCGGCGTCCCCGAGCTCCTCGAGGGTGAGCAGCGCGAAGACCAGGGAGGCGAGCCCCCGGGGTCCGAACCAGCCGACGAAGAGCACGGTGTCGCGGTCGAGGCCGGCACCGAGACAGGCCAGCGCGACGGGCACCATCCGCACGACCGTGAGGCTCAGGACCGCGTAGAGCACGATGGAGAGGTCGACGTGGTCGACCGCGATCGGGATGGCGAGCGCGCCGAACGCGAGCCAGACGAGCAGGGACACCAGCCCGCCGGCCTGCTCGAGGAAGACCAGCTCGGCCGGCCCCCGTCGGCCCGCTGCCGCGCCGAAGGCCAGCCCGCCGCAGAACGCGGCGACGAACCCGTTGCCGTGGACGACGAGCGCGCCGGCGTAGGCGACGAGGGCGAGGGCCAGCACGGCGACGCCGACGACGTCCTCGGAGGCCCACCCCCGCCGACGCGCCCACTGCAGCAACCAGCCGCCACCCAGACCGACACCGGCGCCCACGACCACGCCGACGCCCAGCTCGACCAGCGCCTCTCCCAGCCAGGCCGCGCCGCTGTTCCCCTGGACCGCCGTCGCGCCGGCGAGAGCGAACAGGACCACGGGGGTGACGATGCCGTCGTTCACCCCGCTCTCGACGGTGATCAGCTGCCGGACACGTACGGGCACGGCGGGGTTGGTGACGACGGGGAGTCCCAGCGCGGCGTCGGTCGGCGCGAGGGCGGCGCCCACAAGCAGGGCCAGCCAGATGCCGAGGTCCGGGAACAGCGAGTCGGCCAGGACCCATCCGGCGAGCACGGTCAGCGGCAGCCCGACCGCCAGCAGCCGCAGGTAGCGGCCGGCATCACGACGAACCTGACGGAACGGGACGCCGGCGGCGTCGGAGAAGAGCACCCACACCAGCGCCACCTCGACCAGCGGCTGCAGCGCCTCCGGAGCGGACCGGGCGTCCACCAGGCCGGCGGCGGCGAAGAGTCCACCAACACCGACGAAGACGATCGGTGCGGTGAGGTCGGCGTGCTGGAGGCGGGCGGACAGGACGCCCCACAGGAAGATCACCGCGCTGGTGATCGCGATGGTCGAGACGGCCATGGAGCCTCCCCGTGCGTCCGGGCGGGATGACGCCGGTCGGCCCGGCGGCGCCGGGTGGCGGACGGTCCGCGGCGCCCGCCGTCACCCGGCGGCCTGGCCGTACCGGAGGTGCAGGTCGGCGAGCACGTCCAGGTCGAGGAGCTCGCCGCCGTTGATGCGGTTGTCGTAGTTCTCGCTGCCCAGGAACAGCTCCCACCGCTTCCGGGTGCCCGCGTCCCAGGTGCCGTCCGGTTGGCCTCCGTAGAAGCCCTGGGCCGCCATGAGGCCCTTCAGTTCGACGGCGAGTTCGGGGCCGATCGGGACCAGCCTCGCCGGGTCGCTCGGGAAGTAGGCGAGCCGGTGCAGCGCGTAACACCTGGTGAGCTCGTCCAGCGGCTGCGGGTGGTCGTAGACGGAGATCACCACGTGCCGGTCGTCCAGTCCCCCGTAGCCACCGTCGCGCCGCAGGACCAGCAAGGCAGCGGACTGCTGGCCGCGGATGTCACCGCCGGCCCGCCGGCCGGCCTCCAGGGCCGTCGTCAACCGGTCGGCGAGCGAGGCGTTCGAGCCCTCGAACGTCCGCACCATCTCCTCGACGACCTGGCGTCCGGCCAGCCCGTTGCCGAGGGCGACGCAGTGGCGGCCCGCTGCGCTCCCGGACCAGCCGTCCCAGTCGTGGAGGTCGGCACCCGTGTGGGCCGCGGCGCGGCCGCCCCGGGCGACGAGGGCGAACTGCCGCTGGTGGGCCTGCGGGTCGTCGTTGAGCAGGACATCGACCGCCTGCTGCGGCGTGGCGCCACACCTGAGCAGCGCCAGCCCGACGGAGCCGTGCCGGGGGTTGCCGAATCCCTGCGTCGCGACGACGCCGACCTCGGCCTCGCCGTACGGCACGAGGCTGCCCACCCCGGGGAACTTGGAGGCACACGCCACACCCAGATCGCCGTCGGTCGTCTGCCAGCCGAGGATCGAGTACGTCATCGGCGTCCTCCCGGTGCGTGGCTCCCGACCGCCGAAGCCGACCGAGGCCGGGCTCGCTGGTGTGGAGCTCGGCGATCAGCCAGGTCCCGGATCCGCCGGGACGGGTGCGCCCTCCGCCGGCAGCACATGACGGTCCAGGCGCAGCAAGGTCAGCGCGTACTGCAGCGAGGGCGACGCGCCGACCACGGTGATCCGACGGCCGTGCCGCAGTGCCCGGCGGTACGCGACCAGGAGCGCGCGCAGCCCGGCATCGTCGGCGTCGGTGAGTCCGCCGACGTCGAGCGTCCAGCCGGGGTGATCCGCTCTGAGCAACGCCGAGACGGCGTCGTACAGCAGATGAGTGGTGCGCACGTCCAACCGCCCGGTCAGCGTCAGGCGACCGGTGACCAGGTCGACGTGCGCCCCGGACTCCGACGGTTCCCCAGCGGCGAGGGCGCGGGGGCGGCCGGCGGAGGACGTGGCGATCGCCCGCGCCCCTCTGCGGCGGGCCGCCGGACGCCGCAGCGGACCGGCCGGCCCCCGGACGGAGTCAGGCCCCGGACGGAGGATCGACGGCACCACGCCGAGCGACGTCTCGGTGGGATCAGCGGCCACAGCATGCCCTTCGGGTGGACAGACGCGGGGGTGCCCCGACATGGCCGACACACCCCGGGGCAGCCTGGCGGGGACCCCGCTCGCGGGCCTCATCCTGTGCGGATGAGCGGAGCGTCCACGGGTCGGCGGCGGACGTGCGGGTGCGCCGGCGGGCACCGCCGGTCTCCGGGAGGCGGAACCGACGTCGGGGCCGGCCGGGACACATCCGACCGGCTCCGGAGGGTGGCTTGCCCCCGCCAGGCGGCCGCGCCACGGACCCGCGGGCCCTCTGTCGGCCCCCTGGCGGGGGTGCGACCAGTGTGACACCCACCTCGGGTGGTCACCCGTTCAGTCAGAGGAACCCGGTCGGGGCACGATCGCGAGGACCCCGAGGTGCTGAGCTGCCTGCACCGCCGCGCCCCGGCCTGCGACGTCCAGCTTGCTCTGCACCCGGCGGATCCTGGTGCGAGCGGTGTTGCTCGACACCGAGAGGCTCGACGCGATCTGGGCCGTCGACCTCCCGCGAGCCAGGTGGGAGAGGACTTCGAGGTCGCGGCGGTTCAGCGCCGACGCCGGAGCCGGACGTGGGAGGTCCCTGACCGGTTGCGGATCCGTGGGTCGCTCTTCACCCCCACGACGCGGAGAGCCGGACGAGGCGAAGCTCCAGACCGCCGGTGGGGCGGGGCGGGGCGCCGGCAACGCGCCCGCAGGAGGGACATCGTGGCGGGGAGCTCGACGACGCGTCATCCGGGACCTCCCAGGTCCTCTGTGCGCCCCCCTCCGGCTCGGGCCGCTGAAGCGGCGCAGGACGAACCGGTACGAGACTGAGCGCGCCACCGAAGCTAGGAGAAGGGCGCCGACGCCGCTTTACCCATCCGGTCGTGGCCCTTATCTTTCGGCGCAGCGCGGAGGGAACCGGTCATGCGCCCTCGCATTCGGACGAACGTGCTCACCGAGTACGCGGGGTTGGCCCGATCCTCGGGGCTCGACCCAGCGGTCGTGCTCGGACGGGTGGGTCTGGACCTCGCCGTGCCCGACCGCTGGATCCCGGCCGCTCCGGTGGCGCGGCTCCTGGAAGTGTCCGCACAGCAGTCGGGCTGCCCCGACTTCGGCCTGCGCCTGGCGCAGCTGCCCAGACTCGGGACCCTCGGTCCCCTGAGCGTCGCACTCCGCGACGAGCCCGATCTGCGCAGTGCCGTGGCCCTGCTGACGGAGTACGCGCCTGCCTACAACGAGGCGCTGCGCCTCCGTCTGAGGGAGGACGGCGACCGGGCCGTGATCGAGGTCTGGCTCGAGTTCGGCGAGCCCGCACCGCGCGATCAGGTGCTCGATCTGGTCATGGCGGAGCTGTCGGGGATCATCCGGGCTCTGCTGGGCAGCGGTTGGCGACCCCGGTCCGCCGGCTTCGTCCGCTCCCCGCCCGCGGACGCGGAACCGTGGCGCCGGCTCTTCGGCCCCCGCGTGGTCTTCGCCCGCCGGTCCAACAGCCTGGTCCTCCAGGCGCAGGAGCTCGGCGCCCGGGTCATCACGTCGGATCCCTCGCTGCGGCCGTACACCCGGCGGTTCCTCGACACGGTGGTGGCCCCTCGACCACCGGCTGCCACCGCGGGCCTGGCGGACGTGGCGGAAGCCGTGGAGCTCCTGCTGCCGCTCGGGCGCCTGTCGTTGACGCGGGCGAGCCGGCGCCTCGGCCTCCGTCCCCGGGAACTCCAGCGGTACCTGGCCCAGCAGGACCAGACCTTCTCCTCCGTCCTGGACACCACCCGGGCGCGCCTGGTGGAGCGCTTTCTCACGAACGGGCGGTACTCGCTGACCGAGGTGTCACAGCTGCTGGGGTTCAGCGCACCGAGCGCCTTCTCGCGCTGGTTCCGCCGGCAGTTCGGCACGAGTCCCACGGAGTGGCGGCGGGCGGCTCGCGCCAGGTCGGAGAGCGACGCCACGTCGGCGTGGGAGTCGAGGGGCTGGCCGTAGGCGACGCACGTGGCTGACCCCGGGCTGGGTCACGAGGCTGCGCTGCCCGGCCGTCGCCGGGCCGGTGTCGGTCCAGACGCTCGTCCCGGGCACGACCGTCCGGACGGGGTGATCCCCCCGCGCAGCGGAACGGCCATGCTCCCTCGGACACCGAGGATCACCGCTGGAGGTGCGCCGTGGGATCGATGCGTGCCAGGCGGTGGTGTGCCCGGTGTGGCTTCGCCCTCGTCGCGATCGCCTTCGTCGTGCTGCTCGCGTTCGCCGGCCGTCGCGGCTTGTGGCTCGTGCTGCTCACCGCCGGAGCGGCCGTCGTGGTCGTCGCCGCTCTCTACTGGTTCCTCCTGCAACGTGGGCCGCTGCGCTGGCTGGCGCTGGCCCTCGCCGTGGGCGCACCGGTGGCGGTCATCGCGGTGTTCGTGGCCGACCGGCTGCTCTGGGTCGCCGTCGTCGCCGCTGCGCTGCTCGCCACCGGGGTCGCCGCCGCCCGCCTGGCGCTGCGCCCCGACCGGTCGCGCTGGACGATGGAGGTCACCGACGCGCCGGCACCCCGGCACCCGTTCTTCGTCATGAACCCGCGGTCCGGCGGGGGCAAGGTCGGCCGCTTCCGGCTGCGGGAGCTGGCCGAGGAACTCGGTGCCGAGGTGGCCCTGCTGGACCAGCCGGGCACCGACGTCCAGGAACTCGCCCGACGTGCCCTGGCCCGGGGTGCCGACCTCATCGGCGTGGCCGGTGGCGACGGCACGCAGGCGCTGGTGGCCCAGGTCGCAGCCGAGCACGACGTGCCGTTCCTGGTCATCAGCGCCGGTACCCGCAACCACTTCGCCCTCGACCTGGGGTTGGACCGGAGCGACCCCTCACGGTGCCTCGACGCCCTGCGCGACGGCGTGGAGGCACGGATCGACCTCGGCGACATCAACGGCCGCACGTTCGTGAACAACGCGTCCTTCGGTGCCTACGCGGAGATCGTGGAGAACCCGGCCTACCGCGACGACAAGCGCGGCACGACCCTCGACGCCCTCCCGGACCTGCTGGCCCGGCGACGCGGCGCCCACCTCGTCGCCGAGGTCGGCGAGTCGCGGATGGACGCGCCGCAGGCCCTGCTGGTGAGCAACAACCCGTACGCGGCCTCCGACCTCGCGGGGACGGGACGTCGGTTCAGGCTGGACCGGGGGGTCCTCGGCGTGATCGCCGTCCGCGTGGACAGCACGCGGCAGGCCGTCGGCCTGCTGAACGGCGCCCACCGGGAGGGACTGCAACTGGCGGAGGCACCCGAGGTCGTGGTCACCGCGGACGTCGCCGAGGTCCCGATCGGCATCGACGGCGAGACCGTGCGGCTGACGACCCCGGTGCGCTGCACGATCCGTCCCGGTGCCCTCCGGGTCAGGCTCCCCCGCAACCGGCCGGGGGTGCCGCCGCCGCGGGCGCGTCTGGACTGGGCCGCGCTGTGGGGTCTGGCAGTCGGCCGGCCGGTCGCGCTCGACGGTTCCTCTGGAGTGGACCGCGGCCCCGTGGGCCCCGACGCCGCCGCCCCGTCGAGGAGCCGCGAGAACTGACGCCCCGGCGGCCTGCCGGCCCCGGCGCCCTCACCCGGGGTGCTGAGGGGGCGCCTGTGGCTCCGGGAGAGCGGTCGCCTGCGGCGTCGTGCCGGTGGTCCCGTCGGTCCAGCTGGCGCCGGTCTTGGCGCGGAAGGCCTCGACGGCGGCCTCGACGGTCGGGAAGAAGTGCTGGGGCTCGATCTCGCGGGTCAGCCCGTAGCGCTCGATCTTGCGCCGCACCGGGTCCTTGAGCTCGGCGAACACCAGGGTCTGGCCGTTCTCGTCGAGCAGCCGGTCCAGGTCGAACAGCATGTCGGCCGCCGTGGTGTCGACGTCGGTGATGGGCTCGGCCGCGACGACGATCCAGCGAGGCGGCGGCTCGCCACGGGAGAGCGTCCTGCACTCGTCCCGGAACGTCTTCGCGTTGGCGAAGAGCAGCGGCGCGTCGAAACGGTAGATGACCAGCCCCGGGAGCCGGCGCGCCTGCGGGTACGAGCGGACGTCGTGGTAGCCGGCCACGCCGTCGACGAGCCCGAGCGTCGTCTGGTACGGCCGCCACGCACGGCGGAAGACGTTGAGGATCGACAGCCCGACCGCGATCACGATCCCGGGCAGCACGCCGAGCAGCGCCACCCCGGCGAAGGCGATGATGGAGAGGCTGAACTCGACCTTGCGCTGGTGCCACAGCCGTGCTGTGCCCGGCAGGTCGGCCAGCGAGAGGCACGCTGTGATCACGACCGCGGCGAGCGCGGCCTGGGGCAGGTTCCGGAACAGCCCCGGCAGCAGCAGGATCATCAGCAGGATCAGCGCGGCGCCGGTGACCCCGGTCAGCTGGGACCGTGCGCCGGCGCGCTCGGCCACCGCGGTGCGGGATCCACTGGTGCTGACCGGGAACCCCTGGAACAGGCCGGCCGCGAGATTGGCCGTGCCGATGCCGATCATCTCCTGGTTGCCCCGGACGTCCTGCCCGGTCCGCTCGGCGAACGACGACGCGGTGGAGATGGTGTCCGCCAACGCCACCAGCGCGATCGCGACCGCACCCCCCGCCAGCGGAACGAGGTCGGACCAGGCGACGTCGGGGACGGTGAGCGGCGGGAAGCCCTGCGGCAGCACGCCGACCAGGTCCACCCCGTGCTGCTCCAGGTCCAGGAGGTTGGTGAAGGCGATGGCGAGGACGACCATCACCAGCACCGCAGGGACCCTGGGCCACCACCGCTGGAAGGCCAGGATCACCACGACGCCGCCGAGCCCCACCGCGGCCGCGGCCGGCACGACGTCCCCCTGCGTCACGCCCCGCGCGAACCCGGCGATCTCCCCCAGGAGTCCGTCCGCGTCGACGGAGAAGCCCAGGAGCTTCGGCAGCTGGCCGACCAGGATCGTGAGGGCCAGCCCGTTCATGTACCCGATCATGGTGGGCCTCGACAGGAGGTCGGCGACGAAGCCGAGACCCGCCCACCCTGCCGCGACCATGACGATCCCGACCATCAGCGCGAGCATCGACGCCAGCGCGACCGCTCGCCCGGGATCCCCGCCTGCGGCCACCAACGGCAGGATCGTCGCCGCGATCATCGGGCCGAGCGAAGAGTCCGGCCCGAGCACGAGGATCCGCGAGGGGCCGAACACCGCGTAGCCGAGGAGGCACGTGATCGTCGTGTAGAGGCCGGTGATCGGCGGCAGGCCGGCCAGCTCCGCGTAGGCCATCCCCTGCGGCACGAGCAGCGCGGTCAGCACCACCCCGGCCACGAGGTCCTTGACCAGCCACGAGCGGCGGTACCCGCGGAGCGCTCGGACACCGGCCGGCAGCAGGCGCACCGGCGGGCTCACCGGTGATGGCGGTCGGTGTCGGCCGGCGGACCCGGCCGGACGTCCGGCGCCCCGCCCGACTGCGGTGTCCCGCCCCGGTGACGCAGCGCCCGGTAGGTGTCGCGGAGCTTCTTCTCCACCAGGATGGGGACGAACGCCTGCACACGAGCGGTCGCGAAGGTCTCGAGCACCTCTGTCGCCAGGCGGCGGATCTCGTGCCGGTCCACGCCGTACTCGGCGTGCAGCCGCCCGACGAGTGAGTCGACGAAGGACGCGGCGACCGGCACCAGGCCGTTGAGCGGATCATCGTCCTCGGCAACGACCACGGTGGCGGTCACGGTCATCTCGCGCCTCCTCGCGCCGCCGTCCTCCCGGCGGAAACGCCCCGAGTGTGGTGTGCGGCCCGGGCACCGGTCCTCATCCGTGCCGGATGACGGCGTCCGATCAGCCCTGCCGGTCCAGCCGCCAGGCCACCAGACCGAACAGGACGCCGAGGGCGTTCGTGGCCCAGTGCGCGGCGACGCTGGCGAGGACGCTGCCGCTGCGCCGGCGCAGCTCGCCGAAGACCAGGCCGCCGATCGCGGTGAACGCGACGGTTCCCGCGACGACGACGGCGCTCCCCGCGCCGCCGACCGCGTCGGACACGCCGCGGTTGGTCTCTCCCAGGCCCAGCGACGGGAGGATGTGCCACAACCCGAAGAGGGCCGAGGTGGTGACCAGGACCTGCCACTGCCGCAGGTGCCGCGCGAGCACGCCCCAGAGGACCGATCGGAAGGCGAGCTCCTCGAGCGCCACGGTGCCGAACGGGATCACGACGAACGCCTTGTGCAGCGCCCCCGGGACGGGCAGGTCGTAGCGGACGTCCTGGAACGCCGGCCGGGTGGCCGGCAGCAGCAGGCCCACCACGTAGACGCCCGCGACGACGGCGATCGCACCCAGTCCCCACCGGGCCCCCGACCCCAGGCGGTCGCGGCCCAGCCCGAGCTGCGACCAGGTCAACCCCTCCCACCGCGCCCAGGCGAGGAGGGCGGCCCCCTCCAGCCCGCGGACCCACCAGGGCGGGTGCAGCAGGTGGTCGACGACGTTGATCGCCGCGAGCGCCACCACGACGGCGCCGGAGACGACGCGGTAGCGCGCCCGGCGGGCGGCGGACGTGGTCACGCGCGCCCTCCTGCGCGTCCCCCCGCCACCGGGTCAGTTCCCGCCGAGCAGCTGCCGCAGCCGGTCGGTGTCGGCGTCGGTCCAGCCGGGTGGCTGTGCGACGTCCGCCCAGCCGTCCACGTAGTCGGCCTGGTACTTGTGCCCGTGCCCGTCCGGCACACCGGTCGAGAACACCAGGTCCGCGGTGACCTGCCAGAACGTGACGAACGGCAGCCACACCGTGCTCTCGGAGACGTCGGGTCCCCGTTCGCCGCGCAGCCAGTCCGGCCGGCCCAGGATCAGCCGCGGCGACCACCACACGATCGGGTCCGAGGCGTTCTGCAGGTACACGACCCGCGGCTCGCCCCAGGGACCCGGCGGGCTGCCGAGGTCCGGCGCCTCGTCGGCGAACCGCACCGTGCGGCCGTCGTCGTAGACCGGCAGCCACTCCGGGGACCCGGCCTCGCGGTCGGCGACCAGTCCGCGCCACAGCTCGTTGAAGTTGGGTGGCCCGGCCCACAACACACCACTCGTGCGGTTCTGGATGTCGGCGAGTCCGCTGAAGGCGGCCTCCCCGCCGAAGGTGCCGAGGCTCTCCCCGAAGACGTACAGCTGCGGCCGGCTGCGCTCGGGCAACCTCGACCAGGTGCCGTAGACCGCGTCGAACAGCGCGCGGCCGGCGTCGCGCGCCTTGGCCTGGTCGACCAGGAACGACAGCCAGCTGGGCAGGTAGGAGTACTGCATCGCCACCATCGCGGTGTCGCCGTTGAACTCGTACTCCAGCGACCCGCTCGCCGCCGGGTCCACCCAGCCGGTCCCCGTCGTCGTCACCACCACGAGGACGGCCCGGTCGAAGCCGCCGGCCCGCTCGAGTTCGCGGGCGGCGAGGGCGGCGCGATCCCCGACGTCCCCGGCCGACGCCAGCCCGACGTACGCGCGGACCGGCACCTGGGCCGGCCGGCCCGAGAAGTCCGCGAGCTCCTCGACCGTCGGCCCCGTGCCGACGAAGTTGCGTCCCTGCAGGCCGAGGTCCTCCCACGGCACCAGGGAGTCCGGGCTCCCCGACCGCTCGGGCGCCGCGGGCTCCACCGCGCCCTCCTCCGTGCCGTCGTCCTTGACGCTGAACGCCGAGTTGGCCGCGCTCACCAGCCCCTGGAACAGCACGCCGTTCAGGAGGAAGACGACCAGGACGGTCACCGCGATGACGCCCAGGGGCCGGGCGACCCGCGACGGCAGGACCCGACCGAGCACCCGGACCAGCCAGTGGGCCAGCCGCCGGACGCCCCGGCCGATGGCGACGACGCCGGCGAACACGAGCACGGCGACGACGACGATGCCGAGCGACGAGTAGCCCTCGGGCGGCGTCAGACCCATCAGCTCGTGGATCTCCCGCTGCCAGCCCGCGCCGAGCCACAGCATGACCAGGCAGAGCAGGGTGCCGGCCACGGCGAGCACCTGCCAGGCACGGTGGCGGACACCGGCCGGGACCCGGCTCTCCGTGACCTCTGCGACGAACCACGCGACGGTGACGCCTGCGCCGTAGCCGATCGCCGCGGTGATGCCGGCGATCAGCCCCTGCAGCAGCCAGCCCCGGGGCAGCAGCGACGGCGACAGCGAGCTGCAGCCGAACAGGAGTGCGCCGAGGGTGCCGCTCCAGGTGTAGCGCGGCAGCCTCCTCCGCCACCCGCGGGAACGGTCCCGGCCCGGCGCCGACCCCTCCGGGGAGGACGAGGGCCCGACGACCGTCCTGGCAGGAATGGGCCTCGCCGTCGGTTCCGCCGTCATGCCCCGCTCCGCTCGTCGGACCACCGACGCTAGGGGCCCTCCGGCGGAGCGGACTCCTACCGGCAGGATGAACCGCGGTCGCCGCGCGGGGCCCACCATCCGGTCATGCCACGTTCGCGATCACGGTCGGTGCGGCCGGCCCGCGGGAGTCTGCCCGGGACGAGCACCGCGGCCGACGTCGGTCTGGTCGTGGCCGCGGCGACGGCCCCCGGCACGTTCGCCCCGTCGCTCTCCCACCGCAGTGCGGTGGACCAGGGCCTGGTGACCGGGCTGGCCACGGGTCTGCACCACCTGCTCACGGCCGGGGCGCAGGACGCGCTGGAGACGACGGCACGGTTCCTCGTCGGCGGAGCGGCGTCCCCGTCCAGGCAGCGCGCCACCACGATCGCGGTCGACGCCGCGGCCGTGCCTCTCGGGCTGGCGGCGCTCAAGGCGTTCCCGCCGCGGCCCGACGACCCGCTCCGCGGGGTCGTCCGCCAGGCGGCGTGGCGGCTCGGCGCCACGGGCCTCGGCGGCGCGCTCCTCGGCGGAGCCGAGATCGGCGCGCAGGCGCTCGACGACCGCCTGCGGCTGCACGGACGCCTCGCCGCCGTACCGCTGGCGGTGCCCGTCGGCCTCGGCATCGCCTACGTCGTGGACCGGCTGCGCTCGGAGGAGCACGCCGAGGCCACCGACGGGGCGGAAGCTCCGCCGCCGCTGTCGTCCCTCGGCGTCGCGGCGGGGGTCGTCGGGTGCCTGGCCGGTGTCGCCTACGGCGAGCACGCACTCGCCGACCTCGCGGCACGCCGGCTGGCCGCGGTGCTGCCCGGGCCGCCCGAGCTCTGGCGGCTGGCGGGCCACGCGGGCTTCCTCGTGGGGCTGGGGGCCGGCGCCACCTCGCTCTGGCACCGGGCGATGCGGCGGATCGAGGCGATGACGGCGGCCGACGTGCCCGTGATCGAGGCGGGCGAGGCCGACAGATGGGTGCCGTCGACGGTCAGCGGTGGCCCCGGCAGTCTGGTGTCCTGGGCGGGGATGGGCCGCGACGGCCGGCTGCACGCCCTCGCATCCGTGCGGCCGCAGCCGCTCGCGACCCGCCCGGACGGCGTGCCGGACCTGTCGATCGAGACCGTCATGGGCACGCCCGCCCGCGGTGCACCCGTGCAGGTGTACGTCGGGCTGGACAACGCCCCGACCCCGCGTGCACGGGTGGACCTCGCGATGGCCGAACTGGAGCGGACCGGCGCGTTCGACCGGTCGCTGCTCGTCCTGGTCTCGCCGACCGGCACGGGGTACGTCAACTACGTCGCCGTCGCCGCGCTCCAGTACCTCGCCCTCGGTGACGTCGCCACGGTGGCCCTGCAGTACTCGCGCCGCCCGTCGCCGCTGTCCCTCGGCATGGTGCCCGGGGCCCGGGAGCAGAACCGGCTGCTGTGGCTGCGGATCCTCCAGCGCCTCCGCGATCGGCCGGGCCCCCGCCCGCGCATCGCGGTGTTCGGCGAGAGCCTCGGCGCGCACACCAGCCAGGACGTGTTCCTGCACTGGGGAACGCTGGGGCTCGACGCCATGGGCATCGACCGGGCGCTGTGGATCGGGACGCCGTACGGGAGCGGGTGGATGCGCCAGGTCACCCGCGGCAACCGCCTCGACGTCGACGCCGACGCCGTCGCCGTCGTCAACGACCACGAGCAGTTCGTCGCGCTCCGCGAGGAGCGCGGCTCCCCGCCGCGCTTCGTCCTGGTGAGCCACGACAACGACGGTGTGACGAAGTTCGGCCAGGACCTGCTCTGGTACCCCCCGGACTGGCTGGGCCCCTCACGCCCGCGCCCGGAGCCGGTCGCCGCCGGGAGCCCCCGCGGCATCCCCCCGGCCATGCGGTGGCGGCCGGTGACGACGTTCTTCCAGAGCCTCATCGACATGAAGAACGCGCAGACGTCGGGGGCCTTCGGGGCGTGGCAGCACGACTACCGCGCGGACCTGCCCCGCTTCCTCAGCGACGTGTTCGGGCTCCCCGCGTCCCCGGAGCAGCTGCTCCGCATCGAGGAGACCCTCCAGGTGCGCGAGACCGTGCGGGAGCGGCTGTTCGCCGTCGTCCCGGGCGCCGTCGGTTGACCGTCCCCACATCCTCCGCGGCGGACGGTGTCCCGCCGGGCCGGCCCGGGGAGGCTGCGACGCATGCGGGTGAGCCTCGAACAGCACCTCGGGTCCCGGCAGGTCGGCAGGGTGGTCTACGGCTCGATCATCGGGCTGGCCCTCGTCGTGGCGATCGAGAGCCACCCCCCGAAGCCGTGGGTCATGGCGGTCTGGCTGGTCGGGACGGCCCTGGCGGTGGGGCTGGCGGAGGTCTACAGCGAGGTGGTGGGCACCGAGACGAGGACCCGCCGGCCGGTCACCCGCAGGCAGGTCGGGCACATGGCCGAGGACGCGGTGGCGGTCGGCTTCGGAGTCGCCTTCCCCGCCGTGTTCTTCCTGCTCGCCGCCTTGGGGCTGTTCGACGTCGACGCCGCGTTCACCGTCGCGAAGTGGACGGGGCTCGGCCTGATCGGCTTCTACGGGTACTGGGCGGCGCGCTTCGCCGGCTCGGCGCCCCACCAGGCGCTGCTCAAGGGTGCCGTCGTGGCCCTGATCGGAGCCGGGCTGATCGCCCTCAAGGCCCTGGTCCACTGACCGTGGTCCCCGTCGCGGTCGCCCCGGCCGGGCACCGCGACGACGGTCGCCGCGGTCAGGGGGTCCGCTCCGCGACCCGGGCGAGGCTCCCGGGATGGGCCGCACGGCCGACCAGCAGGGCGACCAGCGCGCCGACCGCCGCCACCGGCACGATGCGCATGGCGCCGACCAGGCCGACCCGGTCGGCCAGGATGCCGGTGACCACCGGTCCCGCGGCGAGGCCGAGCAGGTTGTTCGCCAGCGTCAGCGTGCCGAGCGCGGTGGCGCGGATGGACTCCGCGGTCAGGGTCGCGACCATCGCACCGGCCGGCCCCGAGGTGCCGGCGGCGACGAACACGCCGACGGCCAGCAGGAGCAGCTGCACGCCGCCCGGGTCGAGGGAGAACCCCAGCCCGAGGAAGAGCAGCGACGCGGCCGAGTAGACGATCGCCGTCGTCCACGTGCGGATCGGCACCCGCCGGCTCAGCCGGTCGGTGACGGCACCGCAGACGATCATGCCGACGCCCATCAGCAGGATGGCGATGGCCGCGATCCCCGCCGCCTCGCCCGGCGGCAGGCCGTAGGCGCGGTTGAGGTAGCTGGGCAGCCAGGCGAACAAGGTGCCGGCGACGAACAGCTGCAGCCCGCTGCCGACGTAGGCGCAGAGGACCGCCGGGGTGTCGACGAGCGTGCGCAGCCGCGCCCGCCCGCCCGTCGGTGCCGACGGGTCGCCGTCGGCGGCCCGGTGGCGGCGGAGCTTCTCTTCGGTGATGAGCAGCCGGTACACCGCCACGAGGACGAGACCGAGGATCGCCATGGCGCCGAAGGCCCAGCGCCAGCCGAACCGGACGGCGAGGGCGCCGCCCAGGGCGACCCCGATGACGCTGCCGAACGAGCCGCCGGCCATGAAGGCGCCGGTGAACGAGGCCCGGCGGTAGGCCGGGAACACGCTCAGGACGACGGCCAGGCCGACGCTGCCGTAGGCGGCCTCGCCGACCCCGATGAACAGGCGGGACAGCATCAGCTCGCCGTAGCCCGCCGATACCGCGGACGCGGCGGTGGCCAGGCTCCAGACGACCGCCATCAGGACGATCGCGCGGACCCGGCCCCAGCGGTCGGCGAGGAGCGACAGCGGTACGGCGAGGATGCCGACCGTGATCGCGACGACGCCGGTCAGCGCGCCGAGCTGGGTGTCGGTCAGCGCCCACTCGGTCTTGAGGATGGGGAAGACGGCCGAGAGGACCTGCCGGGACATGTAGTCCGACAGCAGGAGGGCGAAGGTGAGGGTGAAGACGAGCCAGGGGAAGAACCGGCGAGCGCGGGTCGAGGGCGCCTGGCCGCTGACCAGGCCTGGAGAAGCCACGACGGCCATGGTGGACGGTCCGCTGCCACGAGTCGATGCCATGAGGGCAGGGGCCCCGTCGACCGGGTCGTCCACCGTCGAGAACGCCGCGTGGGGCGCGGGAGGGGGGCCCACCCCCACGCGGCTGGCTCGAGCTTGCCAGGTCGGCGCCAGTGTGCTGTACCGAACCGGACGACTGTCATGGCCGTTTCGGACACGTCCTGGCAGCCGGCCCTCCACGACGGGCACTGCGGTCGATCACCCCCGGGGGATGAGGTACCGCCGACCTCCGTGACCGACGGTCACCGGCATGACCGAGACCGTCCGACGCGAGACCGCGATCGCCGACCACGGCATCGTCGGTGACCTGCAGACCGCCGCACTCGTCACGACCGACGGGTCGATCGACTGGTTCTGCTGCCCACGGTTCGACTCCCCCAGCGTCTTCGGTGCGCTGCTCGACGACGAGCTCGGCGGACACTTCCGCATCCACCCGGCCGGGACGTCCTACACGTCCAAGCAGATGTACCTGCCGGACACCGCCGTCCTGGTCACCCGGTTCTTCTCCGACGACGGCCTGGGTCAGGTCGTCGACTTCATGCCCCCGACCGACGCGACCGCGACCGACCAGCACCGGATCGTCCGGATCGTCCAGTGCGTGCGCGGCCGCATGACCTTCGCGATCGACGTCGCACCGCGGTTCGACTACGGCCGGCACCCGCACCGACTCGAGGCCACGGACCAGGGCGTCACGTTCGTGGCGAACGGCCAGCGGCTCACGCTGCACATCGTCCGGGAGCCCGAGGACGAACGGCTGGCCGACGTGCGGGTCGAGGACATCGACCTGCACGGCACCCTCAGCCTGGTGGCAGGACAGACGCGCGGGGTGGTCCTCGAGTCCGCCGCCGACGGGCCACCCCGTGAGATCCGCCTCAGCGAGGTGCAGGCCCTCTTCGACGCGACCGTCGCCTACTGGCGCTCCTGGGTCGGCCGGTCCACCTACACCGGGCGGTGGCGGGAGGACGTCCAGCGGTCGGCGATCACCCTGAAGCTGATGACCTATGCGCCCTCCGGCGGTCTCGTGGCCGCACCGACCGCCGGCCTGCCCGAGCAGATCGGCGGCGAGCGCAACTGGGACTACCGGTACACGTGGGTGCGCGACGCCTCGTTCTCGGTGCACGCGCTGCTCAAGCTCGGGATGACCGACGAGGCGGCGCGCTTCGGGGCCTGGCTCGGGGACCGGATCCGCGAGCGGCTCAGCAGCGACAGCGGGCCGCTCAACATCATGTACCGGATCGACGGCTCCTCCGACCTCAAGGAGGACGTGCTGGACCACTGGCGCGGGTACCGGGGTTCGGCACCGGTGCGCATCGGCAACGGCGCGGCGGAGCAACTGCAGCTGGACATCTACGGCGAGGCCATCGACAGCATCTACGCCGGTGTCCGGGCCGGGCTCCCCCTCCCCCACCAGGGGTGGACGGCGACCGCCCGGGTGCTGGACTGGCTCGCCGACAACTGGGACCAGCCGGAGGAGGGCATCTGGGAGACCCGCGGCGGTCGTGAGCCGTTCACCTACGGGCGGGTCATGTGCTGGGTGGCCTTCGACCGCGGGATCCGGATGGCCACGGAACACGGCCGGCCGGCGGCCGTGGACCGCTGGCGGGAGGAGCGGGACCAGATCTACCGGCAGGTCCTCGACCGGGGGTTCCACTCCACCCGCAGGGCGTTCGTGCAGCACTACAACACCGACGTGCTCGACTCGGCGCTGCTGCGCATGCCGACCGTCGGCTTCGTCGACGGGCGGGACCCGCTGTGGCTGTCGACCCTGACGGCGATGGACAGTGAACTGGTCACCGACAGCCTGGTCTACCGCTACGACCCCGATGCCTCACCGGACGGGCTGCGCGGCTCGGAGGGCACGTTCTCACTGTGCACGTTCGCGTACGTGGACGCCCTCACCCGCGCCGGGCGGCTGGACGAGGCCCGGAACGCCTTCGAGAAGATGCTGACCTACGGCAACCACGTCGGTCTGTACTCCGAGGAGATCGCCCTCACCGGGGAGCAGATCGGCAACTTCCCGCAGGCGTTCACGCACCTGGCCCTCATCGACGCCGCCGTCACCCTGGACGCGGCTCTCGACGGGCACCGCCCTGGCTGACCCATCGCGGCGTTCGTCCCGTCGGGTGGTACCCGACGGGACGAACGCCGCCGACGCCGGGTGGCCGTCGCCCCCGTCGAGGAGCCATGACACGGACCCGCCCGGCCGTCGCGAGCGCACGGATGACCGCGGCGGCCGGCGCGATCGTGCGCGCCGGCCGACGCCAGGAGGACACACCATGACGAGGACCGTGGCCGGATCCAGGGGCGTGGCCTCGGCGGGATCGGTCATCCTGCCGCTCGCCCTGGCCCAGTTCATCGCCAGCTATGCCGCCTCGAACATGAACGTGGCGATCAGCACGATCGCCGACGACCTGGACACCGACGTCGCGGGGATCCAGACCACCATCACGCTGTTCACTCTGACGATGGCCGCCCTGATGATCCCGGGGAGCAAGCTCACCGACATCTGGGGCCGCAAGTACTGCTTCATCCTGGGCCTGCTCATCTACGGGGCGGGTGCACTCCTGGCCGCCCTGGCACCGGGGCTGGCCCTGCTGACCGTCGGCTACTCACTGCTCGAGGGCGTCGGCTCGGCGCTGCTGATCCCGCCGATCTACATCCTCGTGACGGTGTTCTTCGACGACCTGAAGACCCGGGCCAAGTGGTTCGGCGTCGTCAGCGGGGCCGCGGGG
Organism: Geodermatophilus sp. CPCC 205761; assembly: GCF_051383655.1. Lineage (NCBI taxonomy): Bacteria > Bacillati > Actinomycetota > Actinomycetes > Geodermatophilales > Geodermatophilaceae > Geodermatophilus > Geodermatophilus sp. CPCC 205761. The sequence continues at coordinate 13,284 of NZ_JALPKQ010000029.1, read as the reverse complement.
CTCGGCGCCGCGGCGGGACCACTGATCGGGGGCCTCATCACCAGCTCCGTCGGTTGGCGGGCCTCGTTCCTGCTCCAGGTGGTCGTGGTGGCCCTGATCGTGTTCCTGGCGCGGCGGATCGACGACCCACCGCTGCCGGCCGAGCGGCCGCGCTTCGACGTCCTCGGCGCGGTGCTGTCGGCGGCCGGGCTCTTCCTCGTCGTCTTCGGCGTCCTCCAGACGAACACCTACGGCTGGGGGCTGTCCCGGGTGTGGCTCTACGTCGCCCTGGGCGTGCTCGTCCTGGCGGGCTTCTTCGTGCACGCGCGGGCCCGGGAGCGCGGTGGCCGCACACCGCTGGTCTCCGTCCGGCTGTTCCGGAACCGGACGTCGAACCTGGGCCTCGTGACGCAGACCGTGCAGTGGCTGGTGATGCAGGGCTCGTTCTTCGTGATCTCGGTCTTCCTGCAGCAGGAGCGCGGCTACTCGGCGATCCAGACGGGGCTCATGCTGGTACCGGCCACCGTCGGGGTCCTGCTGGCGTCCGCGATGGCGCAGCGGATGGCCAGCCGGCACCCGCAGCGGCTGCTGATCCGGGGCGGGTTCACCCTGACCGTCGTCGGCCTGGCCCTGCTCCTCGCCCTCTCCCGGCAGGACTCGGCCGTCTGGACCTTCGCGCCCGGCCTGTTCCTCATGGGCTTCGGCATCGGCGCCATGCTCACCGCGTCGGTGAACGTCGTGCAGTCGGCCTGGCCGGAGGAGGTCCAGGGCGACATCTCCGGGGTCTCGCGGAGCGTGTCGAACCTGGGCTCGTCGTTGGGTGTGGCCATCGCCGGCTCGGTCCTCGTGGCGGCGACGGCCGGCGGCAACCCGCCGTTCCTCACCGCCATCCTGGTCGTCGGCTGCTTCGCCCTGGTCGGGTGGGTCGCCGCGCTGCTGCTCCCGCGCGCACCGCGCCGGGTCCCGGCCACCTGACCCGACCGACACCCCCACAGCCCGGGTCGCTCGCGCCCACGGCACGGCCGGCCGGGCGCTCCGTGGGGGAGGCGGAGGTCCGCTGCGAGGGACGAGCGGCGCGGTCAGGTCACAGGATGCCGCGCTCGCGCGCCCGCCGGACCGCCTGGTTCCGCCGGCTGACCGCGAGCTTGCGCAGGATGCTGCGGATGTGCGTGCGCACGGTGTTCACCGAGATGAACATCGTGGCCGCGATCTCCGCTGTGGACAGCATCTGCCCGAGGTGCCGGAGGACCTCCATCTCCTTCTCGCTGAGGTCCTGGATCACCTCCGGCACGGGAGGACCCGCCACGGGACGGTGCCCGCCAGGCATCGGCTGCGCGGTCGACGACGGGCTCAGCCACGCGGCGGGCTCCTGCAGCCGGGGGTGCGTGCGCAACAGACGCCGGGCCTGGGGCGGGGAGTCGAGGAAGGGCCAGCGCTGCAGCTCCGGCCGGGCCAGGTCCAGAGCCGCGGCGAGTTCCTCCGCCGCGGCGGGCACCCGGCCGGCCTCCAGGAGCTGGCACGCCCGGACGACGACGGTCTCCACCGCCGCCGCCGGAGTTCCCGAGGGCTCGTCCTCGGACGCCGCGGCGCGCACTGCCGGGTCCCCGGTGACGAGTCCCACCGTGGTTCGCAGGCGCCGGCTCCACGGCTCGCCGCTGCTCTCGTCCCGCAGGATCGCCAACCCCTCGCCGACGTGCCCCCGGGCGATCGCGAGCCGGACCACCTCCGTGACCACCTGCTCGGCCACCCACGGTGGCAGGCGCGGTCCGCGGAAGTGGGGCGCCAGACCCTGCTCCGCGGAGTCGTACTCGTGCCGGTTCCGGGACAGCTGGCTCTGCAGCACGGCCAGCAGCGGTGCCGTCACCGTCGCCGCGGGGGTGTCGACCCGGTCCCGCCCGCGCACCCGCGCCCGGCCCACCCACTCCCGCGCATCACCGAGGGCGTAGCGGCGCAGGTGGACCCACGCGAGCGCCGCCGCCGCGGCCGGCTCCAGCTGGGCGTCCTCCCTGCCCTCCTCGCGCCCGAGCTCCTCGGCCTCGTTCGCGGCGTGCACCGCCCGGGTCAGGTGTCCCGCGAGCGCCTCCAGGACAGCGAGATGGGCGAGCGCGAGGCTGCGCAGGCGGCGGGAGCCCACCGACTGGGCGGCTGCCGCGGCGCCGCGCAGCCCGGTGAGGACGTGTGCGACCGGTGCGTCGGTCCCGAGGCCCGCCACGGCACGCAGTGCGCCGATCACCGCCGCGTACTCGCGCCACTCGCGCCGGTCCTCGTGGGGCAGGTCGGCCGCCAGGAGGGCCGCGGCGTCGGCTCCGGCGAGCAGCGCGACGGGGTCGGCGCCCGCGGCGGCGTCGGCCGCCAGGCAGGCGAGCGTGGCCGACGCGCGCAGGGTCAGACGCTGCTCCGCTCCACGCGCGCTCGCTGCCTCGACGAGATCGGCGGGTGCCGGCACGTGCCGGCCGCCGAGCGCGGCGGCGGTGCGGAGGACGGCGGCCTCGGGACCGGGGAGCCGGGCCAGCTCTGTCTGGAGTCCACGCAGCGCGGGATCCGTGCCGTGCGCCAGCAGGCGCATGACGACCAGGTCGTCGATCAGCAGGCGCGTGACCGAGTTCCAGTCCTCCGCGGCGGCCGCGTGCACGACGGCCTCTGCGGACCGCCCCGCTTCCGCGTACCAGGCGGCACAGGTCCGGTGCAGGCCGGCGACCTCACCCGGGTGGTCCCAGGCCAGCTGGGCCTGCAGCATGTTGCGGAACAGCGGGTGGATCCGGAACCCGCCGGGCGCGGCGGGGAACTGCTCGACGAAGGCATTGGCGCGGGCGAGCCCGGCGAGGACGCGCCCACCGATCGGCCGCCCGCAGAGCCGGTCGACCAGGTCCGGCCAGAGTTCCCCGGTCACGCTGATCCGCAGCAGGAACCGCCGGACGGTCGCCGGCTGCCGCTGCAGCACCTCCTCGAACAGGTACTGGGCCACGCTCCCGTCGTCCTGCGCCATCCGGGTCACCAGGTGCTCCGGTGACGCACCCTGCTTCAGCGGAGCGGCAGCCAGCCGCAGGCCCACCGCCCACCCCTGCGTCTCCGCGCACAGCGCCCGGGCGACCTCCGGCGACACCGGCACGCCCAGGGCGGTGAGCAGGTCACGGGTCTCGTCCGGCGTGAACGCCAGCTCATGACAGCGGATCTCGGAGATGGTCTCGGCCAGCCGGTACTGGTGGAGGGGCAGGAGGGGGTCGGCGCGAGCGCACAGCACCAGCCGCAGCCCCCGTCCTCCGTGACGGACGAGGCTGTCCAGACCGCTGGTGATCGACCGGTCGGTGATGTGGTCGGCGTTGTCGACGACGAGCACCACCGGCCGCGGCTGCCCGGCCAGGTGCGCGGCGAGCCTCGGCAGGAACCAGCTCGGCGGCGCCTCCCCGGGCACGAGCGCGGGGAGGTCGCTGCACCGGACACCGGCGCCGGCCAGCACCTCGACCACGTAGCTCCAGAACGTCGCGGGGTCGTCGTCGTAGTCGTCCAGCGTGAGCCAGGCAACCGGCCGGGCGTGCCCCTGCGCCTGTCGCCAGCAGGTCGCCAGCACGGTCTTCCCGGAGCCCGCGGGCCCGCTGAGCAACGTGACCGGGGACCGCTCCACCGCGCGCGACAGCAGTCCCATCAGGCGCGGCCGCAGCACGGTCGCGTGCGCCAGTTCCGGAGGTGCCAGTTTGGACGGGAACAGTGCGACGCCGCTCCGGCCGGCCGGCGAACTCGCGCCCGGGGTGTTCGCTCGGGCACTCGACGACCTGGTCATTACCCGTCCTCCAGGTGCTGGTCCTCGTCACCCGACCTGGCCCGATCGCTCCGGCGCCCGACAGATGTGTGATCGCTCGGTGCCCCAGGGTCGTCCCGTCCCCGGCGGTCTCTCAGGGTCGAAGGTCCCGAGACGGCCCAGCCTGACGGTGGCGGGCGGACGACGGCGCACCCGTCGTCCATCGCGGACGATGACCAGCTCCCGGCACGGGATCCACGCTCGCCACGTCCGGGGACGTCACAGGGCGTCCGCTCCGACCCGTTCCGCGGCCCGGACGACCAGCCGGAGGTACGCCATGACGACCATCGCGTCCCCCTCGGACCGCTTCGTCGTCCTGGACTCCCTCATCGTCCGTGCCCTCGCCGAGCTGCGCGCGGCCCGGCGTCCGTGCAGGAGGATGAGCGACCGGGAACTCCTCGACTCCCGGAGGCGGGCGGAGGCCGACCTCAACGCCCTCCTGGAGTACCGCCACGCCGCGCGGCAACGGGCGGTGCGGTCGGCCGCGGACGACGCGCCGACCCGCTGATCGACGGGGAGGCACGCCGGCGGCCGGCGGCCGACAAGGACCCTTGACATCCATGGGCGGTGTCAAGCATCCTTGTCGTGACAAGCACGCTTGACCTCCTGAGGTGTCCGTGAGGAACGACGTCCGCGAGCTGCGCCTGGCCGCCGGGCTCTCCCAGCGCGAGCTGGCGCAGTCGCTGGACGTCTCCCGGCAGACGGTCAACTCCATCGAGACCGGCCGGTACGACCCTTCTCTCCCCCTGGCCATCGCCATCGCCCGCCACTTCCACCGCACCGTCGAGGAGATCTTCCATGTCGGCTGACCGACGCACCGCCACTCGGACGACCCTCGCTCTCGGCGGCGTCCTGGCGGCCCTGGCGCTGGTGATCGCCACCGGCCTGCTGCTCCGGGAGTACGGGCCGGGCAACATGGGCGTGGGGATGCTGCAGGGTGCCGGGATCGGACTGGTCGGCGCCGCCGTCATGGCGTGGCGCGTGAGCAGGCGCCCGGGACGCGCCACGACGTTCGAGCGGGCGTGGACCCAGACCGGCGACGAGCGGGACGACGACCTGCTCACCCGCGCCCTGGCCGTCCTGGGCATCCTCGCCTTCCCGCTCACCAGTGTCGCGGCCATCGCGATCGGGTTCGGCGCCGCCGTGGAGATGGTGATCGCCCTGCTGCTCGTCGCGGAGGTCGGAGTCGGGGCGGTCGCGTTCGCCGTCATCAGCCGGCGGAGCTGACCCCCGCAGCGGCTCCGGTCCGTGCCAGCCGGGCCGACGGCAGGGTCAGTTCGTGCCGAGTCCCGGAGCCGCTCCGCCGAGGCCGGCGTCGCGGGCGCGGGCCACGGCCTCGGCGCGGTTGGCGACCTGCAGCTTGGCGAACAGGGTCGAGACGACGTTGCGCACCGTCTTCTCCGAGAGGAACAGCCGGCCGGCGATCTGCCCGTTGGTCAGCCCCGTCGCGACCAGGTCCAGCACCTCGCGCTCCCGGTCGGAGAGACCGGGGAAGGCGTCGAGCGCGTGCCGGGCCGCCGGCAGCCGGGACAGCGCCGCGCCCACGCCGCGGCCGAGGATGGTCTCCCCGTCGGCCACCGCCTCCAGTGCCCGGGAGATCTGCGCCCGGCTGGCCCCCTTCACCAGGTAGCCCCGCGCGCCGGCGCGCAGGGCCGCGGCGACGGCGTCCTCGTTCTCCACCATCGTCAGCACCAGCACCGCGGTCCCGGGCAGCTCGCCGGTGATCCGCGCGGTGGCGTCCAGGCCGTTGCCCGACGGCAGGTGCAGGTCCATCAGGACGATGTCCGGCCGGTGCTCCCGGGCGAGGTCCACCGCCTCGACGGCGTCCTCGGCCTCGGCCACCACCGTCGCCCAGTCAAGCGAGTCGACCAGCGCGGCCAGCCCGGCGCGGAACATCGGGTGGTCGTCGACGACGAGGACGGTGCGCGATGCCGTCACGACGTCCCCGTCGGCAGCGTCGCCCGCACGGTGGTCCCCCGGCCTCCGCTGACCACGCAGCTCCCGCCGAGCTCTGCCGCCCGTTGGTGCATCGACCCGAGGCCCACCCCCGTCGCCGCGCCCGGCCGGACGCCGACCCCGTCGTCCACCACGGTCAGGTGCAGCGCTCCGTCCCGGTGGTGGATGGTGGCCCGCACCCGCGAGGCCTGCGCGTGCCGGGCCACGTTGGTCAGCGCCTCCCCCATGATCCGGAAGGCTGCCACCTCCACGGCGGCCGGCAGCGGACCCGGCTCCTCGGGCACGTCGACGGTCACGTCGATGCCGCCGTCCCCCAGCCGCGCAGCGTGCGCCCGCACGGCACCCACGAGCCCGAGGTCGCCCAGCGCCGCCGGCTGGAGGTCGTCGACGATCCGCCGCACCTCCGCCACGCTGCCCCGCAGGTACTCCGCCGCCGAGTCCAGCATCGCCGCCGCCCGGGCCGGCTCGCTGCCCACCAGCTCCGCGGCCGCCTCCAGCTGCATGGCCGTGGCGGCGAGACCCGGGCCGAGGTCGTCGTGCAGGTCGTGCCGCAGCCGGCGGCGCTCCTCCTCGCGCGAGGTCACGATGGACTCGCGGGAGCGCTGCAGCTCCTCCGAGAGCAGGACGGCGTGCGCCGCCTGCGCCGTCTGCCGGACGAGCTCGTCGAGCAGCGAGCGCAGCCGGGGGCCGAGGCCACCGGCGGGCAGCTCCAGGTCCAGCTCCCCCACCGCACGGCCCTGGTGCACGAGCGGCACGGTCTCGGTGCGGGACGACGGCGACCCGACGGTCACCGCGGCCCGCCCGGGCAGCCGCAGCGCGACGTGCCTCAAGCGCAGCGTCCGCGCCAGCACCTCCACCACGCCGGGCAGCACCTCCGACGGCGAGGCGGCCGAGTCCACCCGCCGCCCCAGCTGGCCGACGGCGACCTCCGGCTCGAGCACGTCGCCGTAGAGCAACCGGTTCACCGCCCGCTCCAGCCCGTCCCGCGCCGGCTGCACGAGCACCGCGGCCAGGGCGAAGACCAGCAGGTCCGACCGCCCGGTCAGCCGGCCGAGGACGGAGCTGGCGAGCACCAGCAGCCCGCCGTACAGCGCGAGGGCCAGCAGGCTCATCGTCAGGTAGACCAGCGTGCGGCCCAGCGCGGCGTCGACGTCCCACAGCCGGACCCGCACCACCGCCCAGGTGACCGCCGCCGGCAGCGGCAGGAGCGCGGCGGCGATGAGCAGCGTCTGCGCGGCCGGCACCACCCAGGCCAGGACCAGCAGCAGCACCGTGCCCAGCGCGCCGGCCAGCACCCACAGCACCTGCTCGCGCTCGCGGCCGGCGCTGCGCCGCAACCGGACGACGAGCGAGGCGACGCCGAGGACGGCGCTGACGACGACGAGCAGCAGCGAGGCCCCGACGACCGACCACGCGCCCTCGATACCGACCGGGTTCGTGACCCCGCCGTAGGCGGCCGGCACCGGCTGGTCCTGCTCGCCGTACGGCGTGACCGCCCAGGCCACCGGGGCCAGGACGTTCGCGACGACGGCCACGGCGAGCGCGACCCGCCACCGCGCCCCGGGCAGCCGGCCGTCCGGCAGCAGCTGCAGCAGCAGGGTCGGCACGGGCACGTAGGCCGGCACCCACAGCCAGGTCGACACCCAGAACGCCAGGGACCCGAGCGGCGAGGACGGGTCACCGGGCAACAGCACGGCGGCGACCGTCGCCGCGAGGGACACCCCGCCGCCGGCCAGCCCGACGAGCAGCATCAGCCACCCGGCCGCCAGGCGCGGCCGCCGGCTCGCGACGACCGCGCCCAGCCCGCCGAACCCGGTCGCACCGACGACGCCCCAGACCAGCGCCGCGACATCCGGCTCGGCCGCCCGGGTCACCGCGAGCACCACCGCGGCCAGGGCGCACGCGACCGCGAGCCCCGCGGCGAGCACGGCGGGAAGGGTCCGGGCGGTGATCACGGGCGACATGGTGGCAGCGCCGATGTCCCGGAGGGCAGGGACACGGCACCCGCCCGAGGGAGGGACAGCCGGCAGATGCCGGCGGGACGGCGCCCCCGCGACGGTCGTCCCCGTCCGGCGACCCCGCCGGCCCCGATCCCTGGAGGACCCGACATGCACACCACGACCCGACTCGGCACCGGTCTCGTCGCCCCGCAGGCCACCGCCCCCGCGACCGACTCCTCGGCGTCGGAGGCAACCCCGCCGCACCCGCGCCGGCGCCTGCTGGCAGGCGCAGCGCTGGTGGCGCCGGTCGCGCTGGCCGGTCAGTTCCTGCTGTCGTCGGCCGGCCTCCCCCGCGACGAGGCGGCGACCTGGCTGGCCGGCCTGGCGGAGACCTCGACCCGGTCGACGCTGTCGGTCGTCGTGTACCTGCTCGGGATGGCGGCCGGCCTGGCCGTGGCGGCGTCGATCGCCCTGGCCGGCCGCGCGCGGGCACCGTGGCTCTCCGGTGCCGCCGCCGCGCTCTTGGCGCTCGGCGCCGTCGGCGGCGGTGGGTTCGCCGGGATGCGGTTGATCGCGATCGTCCTCGCCGAGCGGGGCGGTCCCGACGCCGTCGCGACGTGGACCGCCGTCCAGGACGGCGCTCCGTTCCTCGTGCTGGGCCCGCTGGTCCTCATGGCCGTGCTCGGCACGCTCGTGGCGACGGCCGCGCTGGTCCGCGCCCGGCGCGACGTGACGGTGTGGGCCGGGCCGGCGTACCTGGCCGGCTTCGTGCTCTCCAGCGGCGAGTTCACGGCGTGGGTCGCGGTGCTCGGCTGCGCCGTCCAGCTCGGGGCCCTGCTGCCGGTGGTGCGCGCCGCCGTCCGCGCCTGATCGGGCGGCGGAGGTGCTCCCGGCCCCGACGGGCGGGGAGCGCCTCCGCGGAGGAGGATGCGGCGTGCCCATCGACCACACCGTCACCTTCACCGCCGGCCCGGACGACGTGCTCGCCGTCCTCACCGACGAGGGGTTCCTCCACGACTACGCCGCAGCGCTCCAGGCCGAGCTGCAGAGCGTGGAGACCGCCGAGGTGGACGGCGGGCCGCAGACGACGCTGCGGCTGCTCGTCCCGACCACCGGCATCCCCGCGGCGTTCACCCGCTTCGTCGGGCGCGAGCTGGCCGTCGTCGACCGGCGGAGCTGGACGCCGGACGGCGACAGCGGGCACCACGGCGTGGTCCACGTCGGCGCGGAGGTCTTCGGGCGGACGGCGGTGGTCCGGGGCGAGCGGCGGCTCACCCCCGTCGAGGGCGGCACCCGCTCGACGGTGACCGGCGAGGCGGAGGTGGACGCACCGCTGATCGGCCGGCACGCGGAGGCCGCCGTCCGCCAGCTCGTCCTGGTGGTGCTGCGCCGCGAGGACGAGGTGCTGCGCCGCTGGCTCGGCGACCCCTCGTAGCCCGGGTCAGCCGACCGGGGCTCGCTGGGCCGCCGCCTCCCGGCGCAGGTGCAGCCGGTGCCGGTGGGCCTGCGGCGAGTGCACCACGGTCACCGGGCACGGCGCGTGCAGCGCGCACTGCATGCTCACCGAGCCCAGCAGCATGCTGGAGAACCCGCCGTGGCCGCGGCTGCCCACGACCAGCAGGTCCGCGCCGGTCGAGGCGCGCAGCAGGGCCTCGGCGGGCGCGCCCATCACCGCCGTGACGCGCACCTGGGCGGCCTGCTCCGGCACCACGTCGGCGACGAACGCCCGCGCCTGCTCCTCCGCGGCCACGCGGAGCTGGTCCGGCTGGAACTCGCCCACCGCGTAGAAGTCCATCCAGGCACCCGGCGGCCGGTAGGCGGTGACCGCCTCGACCGGCACGCCGCGGCGGGCGGCGTCCTCCACGGCGAACCGCAGGGCCGCCCGCGCACCGTCGGAACCGTCCACACCCACCACGATGCGGGAGCCCGTCGTCCCGTCCCGCTCGGCCATGACCCGCCTCCTCGGCCGCCGGCGCCCCCGGGGCGCCCGTGCCCCACGACCGGTCGGCACAGCCCCGAGCATGCGCGGGCCGACGGCGGTCGGACAGGGACCTTCGTCGCGCAGCCGGGCTCGCCCGGGCGGCGACGGCGGCCCGCTCAGGGCGGCATCGGCCCGCGCTCCGGCGTACCGTCCGCCCATGGCCGCGGAGCCCACAGCAGCAGACCGCCTGGTCGGTGGTCGCTACGCCCTGCGCCAGGTCCTCGGCCGCGGCGGCATGGGCGTCGTGTGGCTGGCCACCGACGAGAAGCTGCAGCGGCCGGTCGCGGTCAAGGAGGTCACCTTCGCGCTGCACCTGTCCGAGCAGGAGCGCCGGGTGCTGCGCGAGCGCACGCTGCGCGAGGCCCGCACCGCTGCCCGCCTCGACCACCCCTGCGTCACGGCCGTCTACGACGTGGTGGAGGAGGACGGCCGGCCGTGGCTGATCATGGAGCACGTCGAGTCCTGCAGCCTGCAGCAGATCGTCGACCAGCAGGGTCCGCTGCCCTGGTCCGCGGTGGCGCGGATCGCCCTCGACGTGCTCGCCGGCCTGGAGGCCGCACACCGGGCCGGGATCGTGCACCGCGACGTCAAGCCGGCCAACGTCCTCGTCTCCCCGGACGGCCGGGCCTGCCTCACCGACTTCGGGATCGCGACCGCGACCGGCGACCCGACGATCACGACGACCGGCGCCATCATCGGATCACCGTCGTACATGGCCCCGGAGCGCGCCAACGGCGAGCAGCCGCAGCCTCCGGTGGACCTGTGGTCGCTGGGCGCCACCCTCTACACCGCGGTGGAGGGCCGGCTCGCGTTCTCCCGCGGCGAGCCGATGGCCACGCTGCTGGCCGTGGTCTCCGACGAGCCGGCGCCGATGGAGCGTGCCGGACCGCTCGAGCCCGTGCTGCGCGGGCTGCTGACCAAGGACCCGGCCGCCCGGATGACCGCCGACCAGGCCCGCGGGTACCTCGAGCAGGCCCTGGCCGGCGCCGGCGTCGCGCCGGCGTGGTCGCCGCCGACCCGGGACGCCAAGGCAGCCCCACGGACCACCGACGACGGCAGCCGGGTGGCCCGGTTCGACGCCGCGGACCTCCGGGCGCTGGCGTCGGCATCGGCGTCGGCGCTCGGCTCGGTCGCCCGCGAGCAGGCCCGTCACCTCCGCGACCGGCGGCGCGACCGCCGCTCCCCCGAGGCCGTCGACGCCCGTCCGGCCGCGCCCGAGCACCCTCCGCAGCGGGTAGTGGAGGCGACCCCGTACCGCCGCCGGTTCAAGCGCCGCTGGGTCGTCGTCCCCGTGCTGCTGGCGGTACTGCTGACCATCGCCGCCATCGGCGGCCTGGTGGCCCTCGCCGCCTTCCTCCTCGGCTGGCTGTGAGGGCCGGCCGAGAGCGACGAGCGGCGGGCGCGCCCCATCTGCGGCACGCTCGCGGCATGACGACACCGGAGCCCGAGCAGCCGCAGCCGCGCGACATCGCGCTCGAGCAGCAGACGCCCGAACAGGCCGATGACCTCGAGGCGCAGAGCGAGCCGGAGGCCGACCGCCCCGGTTCCCCCTCCTGAGCGGGGCGGGCCGCCGTGCAGAGCCGGGACCTCCTCCTGTACGCCTACGGCCAGGTCGCCGAGACCTTCCGCAGCACGGTCGAGGGGCTGACCGCCGACGACCTGGCCCGGCGGGTGGGGCCGGACGCCAACCCCGTCGGCTGGCTGGCCTGGCACCTGCTGCGCGTGCAGGACGACCACGTGGCCGACGCCGCCGGCACCGAGCAGGTGTGGACGGCCGACGGCTGGGCCGGCCGGTTCGGCCTGCCGGTCGCGACCTCGGCGACCGGGTACGGCATGAGCGGCGAGGAGGTCGCCGCGGTCCGGGTGCCCTCGGCCGAGCTGCTGCTGGGCTACTCCGAGGCCGTGCACGCCCGGACGGCGGAGTTCCTGCGGGGCCTGTCCGACGACGACCTGGACCGGGTGGTCGACGAGCGCTGGGACCCGCCGGTGACCCTCGGCGTCCGGCTGGTCAGCGTGCTCTCCGACGACCTGCAGCACCTCGGGCAGGCCGGCTACGTGCGCGGGCTCCTCGGCGCGTGAGTCAGCGACCTCGACCGAGCTGGGCGGGCTCGATCCGCCGTCCGGCGACGTAGTACAGCGTCGCGCCCTCGGGGACCGGCGCGTCCCAGCCCGGGCTGACCTCCAGCCCATCCTCGGTGCGCAACGCGAGCACCGTGGCACCGAAGGTCCGGCCGAACCAGGTCTGGCAGTCGCCGAACGTGGCGTGCGGGAAGCCGGCCGGCACGCGGGTCGAGTAGGTGTTGCCGTGCCCGCCGCTGGTCATGAGGTCGTTGTAGACCTGCGCGATCCCGGGGTCGTTGGCCTCCTCGGTGAGCAGGTACGGCATGTGCCACTGCACCGCCTGCACCTCCGGGTGGACGTAGCGCAGCGTGCCCAGCCGGCCGAGGTCGCGCAGCGCGACGACCAGGTGGATCCGCGGGTTGGCGTGGGCGACCGCCAGCGCCACGGCCAGGGCCTCGTTGTCGTCGCGGACGTCGACGACCGCCGTCCGCGCGCGGGCGACCGCCGCGCGGACCATGACGTCCTCCGACGAGAGGTCGCCGCGCACGAAGTGGACGTCGGGCAGCTCGGGCAGCGGGTCCTCGGCGACCTCGTCCCAGGCGCAGAGCACCACCTGGACGTCCTGCTCGGCGGCCAGTTCGCCGATGATCCGCGCGGTGCGGCCGGGCGAGTAGCCGAGCAGGACGACGTGGTCGGCGAGGTCCAGCGTGACCAGCCCCCTCAGTCTCTTGCCCTTCACCGACTGCAGGGCGGCGGCCAGCGAGGTGAAGAGCAGGGTGAGCGTGACGATGCCGCCGACGATGACGTAGACCCCGACGAGCCGGCCGGCGGGCGTCGCCGGGAAGAAGTCGCCGTAGCCGACCGTCGCCGACGTGACGACGAAGTACCACCAGTAGGTGCCGGGTTCGGCGATGCCGCTGCCGGCCGGCTCCAGCAACGCCATCGCCAGCCAGCTGCTGAGGAAGACGAAGACGGCGACCGCCAGCGGCAACCGCCAGCCGCGCAGCCGCAGCCGCAGCAGCCGCACGACCCGCACGATGAAGAACGGCACCCGACCTCCCCGACGGCGACCCGGGGCAACGTAGCGGACGGGCGTCGACGTCGGTCGCGGGAGCGTCGTGACCGGGCTCGACACAAGGCCACCGCTGGATCTGTGGACAGCCCGCTGACCTGGGGATTCGCTCCGACCGCTGGCGCGTGCCGCGGTAGACTCCGAACGCCTGATCGAAGCGCGGTGGGAGGCGCACATGGGTGAGTTGGCGGTCGCGCTGGACGGGCTGGCCGACGACGAGCTGGACTCGTTGTTCGGGCCGGCGCTGCTGGACCGGCTGCGCGGGTTGCTGGTCGCGGAGAACCGGCTGGCCGCCGAGATCACCCGCACCGTGCGGCAGTGCGAGCTGGCCGGCGCCGCCGAGTCCGACGGGCTGACGACGATGCCGTCCTGGCTGCGCGGGCACGCCCGGCTGTCCCCGGCCGCGGTCCGGCGGGTGGTCGGCAACGGCCGGGCGCTGGAGCACCTGCCGGCCCTGGCCGCCGGGTTCGCCGCCGGACAGATCACCGCCGACCAGGTC